>NZ_JASCAS010000007.1:0-275704 GCF_029967615.1 Aeromonas sp. V90_14
ACTGTAAATCTGACGGCTCTGCCTTCGAAGGTTCGAATCCTTCTCCCTCCACCATCATTCAAGAAAACCCGGCCTCGCGCCGGGTTTTCGCTTTTCAGCATCCCCCTGCTCATCAGCATCAACGTCAGCCGCATCAACGCCGTCAATAAAAACGGGAGGCTTGTGCCTCCCGTTTTTGTCTCTTCCTGCCCGCTACAGGGTGAAGCGATAGAAGATATCCACCGCCTGGGCCACCCCGCTCATGGCCTGCAGGTAGAGCCTGGGCATCAGCTCGTAGCGCAGCTTGAACTCGGCGATGGGGCTGAACACCCCGACCCCGTACTGGAACTGCAGCCCCGGCAGCAGATAGGCCGACAGGGTCACCTGGGTGTTGTCGCCACTGCCGGCGGTGTCGAGGGCCACGTCGCTCATGCCGAGGGATTCTCCCAGACTGGAGACCACGCCGTTGGCCTGGCTGACCGCGCCCGCCACCAGCAGGCCGTTGAAGCCGCCATCCTCGCCGCTGGTCTGCAGCCCCTTGCCGCGCAGCAAGTAGGAGAGCTGCTCGGACTGGGCCAGCTGCGGCTCCGAGTAGACGGTGATCTTGGGCTTGCTGGCCGGTCCGGTCACCCGCACCCCCACCGTCACCTTGTCCTCGATGGTGTCGGGGTCCCGATACGCCTCTATGTTGAGGAACGGCTGATCGAGGGGGCCGGAGAAGAGGATGCGGCCATCCTTGATGATGAGGTTCTGGCCATAGGCCTTGAAGCGCCCGTCGTTGAGCACCAGCTGGCCGTTGCCCGCCAGCGGCCGCGAGGGATCCTGGCGGATGTTGATGCCGCCCCCCACCTTGGTCTTGAGCCCCATCGCCTCCAGCCGCACGTCGTCACCCAGCCGGATGGCCAGCTTGATCGCCATCGGCAGCGGCGCCGCCTTGGGCACCGGCGGCAGATCGTCGTAGACCACGGTCACGTCGTCCGACACCGCCACCGCGCTCTCGGGCAGGCTCTTGACCAGGATCCGCGCCCAGGGGATGTCGACCTGACCGGTGATCCGGGTCTCCTCCCCCAGCGAGATGGCGATGTCCGGGGAGACCCGCACCCGGCCCATGCCCGGATACTGGGCTTCCAGCTCCTTGCCCTGAATGGTGAGGCTGCCGGTGACCGGCAGCTGTGCCCAGCTCAGCCAGCCCCCCAGTGCCAGCGGCCCCTTGCCCACCAGCATGGTGCCATCCAGCTCGGCCCGGTTGCCTTCAATCTTGAGGCGGGTCACCAGCTTGGAGAGGGTTACCATGTCGGAGTGGGTCTGCACTTCCCCATCCAGCAGGTTGAGCTGGCCAAACAGCAGCGGCGAGGCCAGGGTACCGTCGAAACGGGCATCGGCCGAGATGACCCCCTGCAGGGAGCGTACCTCGGGGATGAGCGGGGCGAAGGTGGTCAGCTTGAGGTCGTCAAACTTGAGCTGGCCGGAGAGATTGCCACGACCGGACGGATCCCGGATATAGAGCTTGGTATCGATGTTGCCAATCTGCTCGGAGGCAAAATCGAGCCGGATCGCCGCCTGCTGGCGCTCGAAGTCCACCCCGAGCTCGAGGCGCTGATAGTCGGTCTTGAGCTCGTCGGCCACGAAGGTGCCCGGCGTGGTGCGCACGGTGGCGTGCAGGGTCGGCTGATTGCCGCGCCAGCTGGCCCGCCCGTCGGCGGAGAGCACCGCCTGCCAGCGGAAGTTGTCCGGCAGCCAGGGCCGCAGGCGCTTGAGGTCAAACTGGTTGAGGGCAAACTCCAGGCTGCCCTGCTGGGCCGATACCTGGCTGCCCTTGACGCAGAGGCTGGCCCCCTGGGAGCCGAGGCAGAGATCCCCCATGGTCAGCCGCTGACGCGGCAGATCGAGGTCGAGGGCCCAGGGCGCGTTCAACTCCCAGCGCCGCAGCGGCGTCTTCAACTTGAGCTCGCTGAGGGCACCGCGCCAGCGCTCCCCGCGCAGACCGCCGCTCAGCTTGAGGTTGGCCGCCACCGGATCGCCCTTCATGGTGAGCGACAGGGCGTGCTGGTTGAGATCGCCGCTCAGGTTGAGCGCCAGCTGGCTGAGGCTGGTCGCCCCCTGCACCAGGCTGGCTACCGCCAGGGCCACTTCCCCTGCCGGCTTGTCACCGACCAGGGCATTGCCCTTGACGGCGATCCCCTTCAGATCGGTGCCGGCATAATAGAGGCGGCTGGCAGCCAGCTCGGTAGTGACCCGCGGCGCTTGCTGATTGCCGGTCAGGCGCACCTGCCCCTTGATGTCCCCCTTGAGCCCGGGGTAGAGCCCGGCCAGGTTGGGGGCATTGAGATCCGCATCCAGTTTCCACGCCTGCTGGCTCAGGCTGCCCTTGGCCTGCAGCTGGTTGGGGCCGCTTTGCAGCGCCAGCGCCGGGATGGTCCACTCCATCTTGTCGTTGCCGCTCGCGCTGCCCTTGATGGCCAGCGGATACTGGTTGAGCTTGCCGTCCACCTTCAGCTCGGGCAGTTGCAGTTGCCAGTGGCCCGCCTCATCGAGCTCGAAACGGCTGGCAATCTTGCCCGCCAGCGCCCCCTTGAGCTCGGGCACCAGCTCGGCCGGGTTGATCCCCTTGAATTCCGTGGTGCCCTGCCAGCGTACCCCCTTGTCCCAGGCGAGCTTGCCGTCCAGCTTGAGCTCCCCCTTGAGGGCGTTGAGCAGCAGGTTGATCTGGTTCAGCTGCGTCAGATCCCCCTTGCCCGTCAGTGCCAGCTTGAAGGGGGGCACATCCGTGCCCTTGCCGGCGGTATTCAAGGCAAACTGGTAGCCGGAGAGCTTGCCCTTGGCACTCAAACTGCCCTTGTCCAGCCGGTAGCTGGGCTCATCTTTGGCAGGCTTGTGCAGCGGCCAGCCCAGGCTCTTCCACTCCAGCCCCGCATCAAAGGGCAAGTCGGGGTCGAGGGCAGCCAGAGAGCCCTTGAGGCTGGCGGCCACCGGCCCCTTGGCCTGCAGCGCCAGTGCCAGCTTGCCCACCGAACCGCCGAGGGTCAGGTTGGCCTGTTGCCCCTGCAGCTCGCCATCCAGCAGCCCCTTGCGGGCCTTGGCATCCAGAGTCAGGGCGAGCGGATAATCGTCTTTGAGCTGGATCTTGCCCTTGAGCGCCAGATCCGCCATGGCGTGGCGCAGGGAGAGCTCGCGCAGCGTGATGTCGCTGCCCTCGGCACTGGCCGACAGCAGCAGCTTGTCGAGCCCTTCAATCAATTCACCCTGCTGATAGCGAAACGCCGTGACCTGCAACCCTTCCAGCTGGATGGGGAAAGGCAGCCGGATGACGGGCAGCTCGATGGAGGCCGCCTTGGTTGCCTGCTGCGCCTTGCGCTCATCCGCCGGCTTCGCCTTGGCGGTGACAGGCGACTTGGCCGCAGCCTTGTCCTGGGAGCTTGCCTTGGTGGCAGCCGGTTTGACAGCCTCGGTGGCCGGCGTCTCGGCCAGGGTCACCTTGAGGCCGTCCAGCACCGGCCCCTGCACGATCAGCCCCTTGCGGCTGAGGGTGGCGCCGATGTCGAGGGACTTGAGGCTCACCCCCACCCCGGGCACCGTCACATCGAGATCCGCCACCTGGAGGCTGTCGACCTGAATTTTCAGGGGCAACGGGTGCCAGACGAAGGGCTCTGACGGCTCTTCCGGGGTCGGTTCGGAGTCGGCCACCTTGACCACCGGGTGGGTGACGTTCAGGGATTTGATCCAGAGCTTGCCCTGCAGCAGCTTGCCCAGATCCCAGTCCAGCACGGCGCGATCCACCGTGACGTCCACCAGCTCATCCTGCCAGCCGACCCCTTCCAGGGTCCAGCCATAGCCAAGCTGGCCCGCCACCAGTTCCCCCTTGAGGGAAGGCAGGGCGGCTCTCGCCTGCTGCCACAGCCACTTGTTGCCCTGATGGGTGAAGCCCAGCAGGCTGACACCGATGAGCAACAGGAAGATGAGCCCCATCAGCCAGAGAAAAATACGTTTTACCCAAATCACAGTGCAGACCCCCGCGAAAGACGCAGCCGCAGCGGCCAGAGAAAGATGCGTTTTACCCAGATCACAGTGCAGACCCCCGCGAAAGATGCAGCCGCAGCGGCCGGTCAGGAGAACAGAAGAGAAGAGGAGTGAAGTGCGGCCGGATCATAGTTCAGGCCCCAGCGCGAAGTGGAGTCGCAGCGGCTTCTCCTGCTCGGAAATGCCCACCGCCAGATCGAGCCTGACCTGACCGATGGGGGTGACCCAGCGCACGCCGACCCCGGTGCCTATCTTCCAGGCCTCGCTGTAGTCGACCGTGGCGGTACCGCTGTCGACGAACAGGGCCCCCAGCCACTTGTCGCTGAAGCGGTAGTTGTACTCGGCACTGGCGACGCTCACATAGCGGCCCCCCAGCAGCTTGCCGTCGCTGCCGCGCGGCGAGATGGTTTCGTAGCCGTAGCCGCGCACCGTCTGATCACCACCGGTGAAGAAGCGCAGCGAAGGCGGCACCAGCGAGAAGCTGTCCCCTATGATGGCCCCCTGTTCGGCCCGCAGCAGGAAGCGGTGATCCTCCCCCAGGGTGCGCAGCCACTTGCTGCGCCCCCACACCCGCACGAAGCTGATGTCGGAGCCCCAATAGGGATCGGAAAACTCCAGGGTGAGCTGCTGGCGATCGCCCCAGTCGGGCACCAGACCACCGCGCACCCGCAGCCGCGACCAGGAGACGCCGGGGATCAGCAGCAAGCTGTTGCCCTCATCGGCGCCCTGGGTATAGATCTCGTTCTCCAGCCGGATGAACACATCCCGGTCCCAGCTCTCCGGCCGCCGTTTCCAGCGGTGCACGCTGAGGGTGGTCAGGTCGGAGCGGGTATCGTTGTTGTCCTTGTATTGATAACCGGCCTGCAGCGAGTAGTAGTCCCGCAGCGGGTTGCCTACCGGGATCTGGTAGTCGAAGCTGAGCTCGGCCTCGGGCTGGGAAACTTTGGCGGTGGCGTTGAGCCGGTGACCGTAGCGGTTGACCCAGGGCTTCTCCCAGGTGGCGCTCATGCGCGGCCCCACGTCGGTGGCATAGCCGATACCCGTTTCAATCTCGTGATCGACCCGGTTGGAAAGAGTCACCTGCACCGGCACCCGGTTGCCCTCGGCCTGGCTGATGAGCGGCTTGATGTCCACCTGCTTGAACAGCTTGGTGGAGGAGACATCCTGCGACATCTCCGCCAGCCGGATCGCCAGATAGGGGTCGCCGCTCTTGATGTTGATGAGCGGGCGGATGAGGCGCAGCGCCTCCGGCGTGGCGTCGTAGTGGATCTCGCCGAAGTGGTAGCGCGGGCCGGAGCGAAACAGGATGTAGATCTCGGCGGTGCCCTGATCCGGGAACACCTTGACCTGGCTCTTGCTGATCTTGGCGTCGAAGTAGCCGCGGGCCAGCCCCAGACTGCCCAGATCCGCCTTGATGGATTCGTATTTGCCGTGGTTGAGGGGATCCCCCTCTTTCAGCGGCAGCTTGTCCAACAGCTCGCTGTAGAGCTCGTCGCTGCTGGCATCCCCTTCCAGCAGGATGTCGAGACGGGAGATGATGACCGGCTTGCCCGGCTCCACCTCGATGATCACTTTGGCGGGCGCCTTCTTGTCGCGGCTCAGGGTGATCTTGGGCTGGTAGTAGCCATAGACCTGCAGCGCCTTTTGCACGCTCTCGGTGATCTTGGCGCGGGCCGGACGGTACTGGCGCTCCTGATAGACCGGCAGGGCGTTGAGGTAGGCCTCGACGTTGTCCTTGTTCTCCCCCTTCAGTCCCTTGATCTGATAGGTGAGTTTGGCCGCCATGGCGGGCGTGACGAACAGCAGCAGACAGAGGCTCAGTCCCAGCGCGCGAAGCCCACGACGAAAGGCCCGTGCGGGCGGTGAGATCCCTGCAGGCAGGGGCGGATTGCATCCTGTCAAACGTCAATTTCCCCGAAGAACATGATTAAAATAATGCGATATTCAGAACGAATATGAGGCTCACTCGATCGCAAACGCGCCTCATCCTAGCATATCCCCGGCCCGACATCAGAGCGGGGTGACACCGAATTTCGCCATATTATTGAAGCCTTTGCCCGCGCAGGCCGCGCATTTTTCACACTTTCCCCCGCAGACTTATGCCACTGCGGGCCAAAAAGGGCAATCCATGACCAACACGGCCATGCCAGATGGCCCCTGGCGGCCCATCCGGCCCGGTATCGCGCCACCCCTTGTTGGCCGATGGGCGCGACATCAACTGTCGGCAACTGCTCAAGATAGCGGCAATTCCCTCTCTCACCGGGCCCGCCAGCTGCATCCTCCTTGCCACTGGGCCGCCCGCCTTGCCCCACTCCCGTGGAGGTAGTGCATTTTATCTTGCAGGATCAAACAGTTGCCATCGCCCAATCAAAGCCTCGTTCAACCCAATCGATTTATCCCGCTGCCCCCCTGCTCACTTCTCGCCCACACTGGGGTCATTGCACCAAGGCTCGCATCCCACCAGAGGAGACACCGCATGCACGCACGCAGCGAACAGATGGCGGACTACATCGCCGACCGACTCGAATTCATCACTTTTCTCGCCTGTTGCAGCGCCCTGCTGGCCCTGCTGACCGGCATGAACGGCCAGCAGGCGCTGGCCTTCACCGCGCTGAACCTGCCGTTCGGGCTCGCCATCCTGCTGGGCATGGCCATGCTGGCACCGCTGCCGGCCCACTGGCGCCTGCCGGGCATCACCTTGCTGCTGGCGGGCAGCGCCCTGGCGACCCTGCAACTGGGGGGCAACTGGCTCAATCCGCTGGCCATCTGGAGCCTGCATGCCCTGCTCGGGCTGGAGATCCTCTGGCAGGCACGGCCCAGAACCCGGCTTGCTGCCCGTGCCCGCAGCTGAATTTGCCATGACGGCTGACGCGCGGCAGGAATTGGAGTACTCTTTGCGCCCCCGATTTGCCCACCGCCGAGGAGCGTCCCGATGAGAAAAGCCTGTGCCCAGCACATCCTGGTCAAGACCGAGAAAGAGTGTCTGGAGATCAAGGAGAAGATTGCCAAGGGAGCCGACTTCGGCCAGATGGCCAAGCGCTTCTCCACCTGCGCCTCCAGCAAGCGCTTCGGCGATCTGGGGGAGTTTTCGAAGGGCGACATGGTCAAGGCGTTTGACGATGCCGTGTTCAAGGGCGAGCTGCTGACCGTGCTCGGCCCGGTGCGCACCAAGTTCGGCTTTCACCTTATCAAGGTGCTCTACCGCAACTGAGTTCAGGGCCCGGTTCAGGGTTCTGGGTTCAACTCCACCGGCCAGCCGCCGCAGCGGCGGGCATAGAAGCCAAAACGCCAGGGATGGCGCGCCGCCCAGTCCTCCATCTCCGGCGCCGGGGTGAACCGGCTCTGCGGCCAGAGCGCAACCCGGCTCGGCCGCCCGTGCAGCGCCTGCCAGCGCGTCAGGCTCACCTGGGCCAAGCGCCACTGATAGTCATCCTTTGGCAGCAGGGCCGGCGCAAATGCCAGGCCACGGTTGCAATACTGGCCGTCGCCATCGCGCCCATCCACCAGCTGCCAAAACACGTTGAGCAGATCGCCATACCCCACCTTGACCGGGTCATAGTCGATGCGCACCGCCTGGCGCCGCGGCGGCACTTCCCGCCAGCTCGACCCCGTCGCCGCCAGCTGACTGACGTAGCCCGGCTCCACCCGGCTGACCCCGGGCAGGGTCTCGTAGACGGCTTCGGCGCGCCACATGTCCCCCGCCGCCAGCACGGCACTGTCCGCCCACAGCGGAACGCTTGGGAAAAGCAGCAGGATTGAGATAAATTTACTAACGTTATCAGTCAATTAAGTTTATCCTTCTGGGCACTTGTCCATCATAACCAGTGGATCCCCGTTATGCCCAGATATTTGTGGTGGCCGCTTCTGGCCTGGTTGCTGCCGCTCGCCGGCGCCCTCGGCAGCCGTGTTCACCTCTGGCCCTGGTGGCTGGGGTTTGCCATCTGCCTGCTCGGGGCCCTCGTCTCCCTCGCCTTGCTGGTTCGCCTGCCCTGGTCTCGCAGCCGCTGCGCCAACGGTTGGGGCGCCGTCCCCCTGCTGTTGCCCCTGGCCTTTGTGGTGCAGGCGCTGCGCACCCCGCTGATCAACGACGTGAGCACGGATCCCAACAACCCGCCCCAGCTGCTCTGGGCTGCCGAGCTTAGAACGGCGCAGGATCTGCCGATTAATCCAGCTCCGTTGAAAGCATTTGAGGGGAAACCCGGTCCTCTCTTTACCAGCGCCTCCCCGGCCGAGGTGATCACCGAGGCCCACGCCCTGATGGAGCAGCTCGGCTGGCAGGTGCGGCCAAGCCAGGAAGGACTCGAGGCTGTGGTCACCACCGGCTGGTTCGGTTTTCAGGATGACGTGGCGCTGCGGGTCTTTGCCGGCCCCAAGGAGACCCGCATCGACATGCGCTCCGCCTCCCGTCAGGGACAAAGTGATCTGGGTACCAACCGGGCCCGCATAGAGGAGTTTCTGATCCGCCTCAACGAGCGGCTGGGTCAGGCCTACAAACCCAATTTGAAACAATAAGAAGGTCATCCATGCGCGTCGAGGTCAAGCCCGATCGGGAATATGCCTGGTTTATCCGCCCCTTTTTCTGGCTGCAACAACGCAACTACGGCCAGGTGCTGATCCCGGGCAAGTGCTGGGGCCGCTCGCCGCGCCTGTTTGCCGCCGTCGCCACCCTCTATGGCGTCATCAACCGCAAGCGCTCCCCCATCGACCCCGTGCTGCGCTCCCTGGTGACGGTGCGGGTTTCCCAGCTCAACTGGTGCCGCTTTTGCGTCGACATCAACGCCATGACCCTGATCAAACGGGCGGGCTCCAGCGAGAAGGTGGAGGCACTCGCCAACTGGCGCGAAAGCCCCTTGTTCGATGAGCGGGAGCGGGCCGTGCTCGACTACACCGAGGCGATGACGGGGCTGGATGGGGTCCGCGATGAGCAGGCCGCCCGTCTCAAGCCCTGGTTTGACGACGACGCCATGGTGGAACTCACCGGCCTCATCGCCTTCCAGAACATGTCGGCCAAGTTCAACGCCGCCCTCGATATTGCGCCGCAGGGCTTCTGCCAGCTGCCGGTGCAACCCGAGCGGCCGGCCCAACCGGATAACAAGGACGCCTGATGAGCGGCTCCCGCCTGCTGCTGATGCTGGTGATGGGCTGCCTCATCGGCGCCTTTTTCGCCTTCGACCTTGGTCACTACCTGAGCCTGCCCCAGCTGCAGGCCCGTCAGGCCGAGCTGGCCGCCCTGGTCGATCGCCATTTCGTCAGCACAGCCCTGCTGTTCGTCGCCGTCTATGTGGTGAGCACAGCCCTCTCCCTGCCTGGCGCCAGCCTGCTCACCCTGGCCGGCAGCGCCGTGTTCGGCGTTGCCTGGGGGCTGCTGCTGGTCTCCTTTGCCAGCAGCATTGGCGCGACCCTGGCCTTTCTCAGCGCCCGCTTTCTGCTGCACGACTGGGTCGAGCGGCGCTTTGGCGACAAGCTGGCCAGCTTGCAGGCCGGCATGAAGAAGGAAGGGGCGCTTTATCTGCTGAGCCTGCGCCTCATCCCCATCTTCCCCTTCTTTCTGGTCAACCTGCTGATGGGGCTCACTCCCATCAGAGTCAGCACCTACTACTGGGTGAGCCAGCTTGGCATGCTGCCCGGCACCTTCGTCTATGTGCTGGCGGGCAGCGAGCTCGCCAACCTCACCAGCACCGGCAATATCCTCTCCCCCGGCCTGATGGTGGCGCTGACCCTGCTCGGACTGATGCCGATGCTGCTCAAGGGTTTGCAGCGGCGCCTCGCCCTGCATCGGTTGCACGCCCCCTACCGCAAGCCGACCCGCTATGACTACAACCTGCTGGTGATTGGCGCCGGAGCCGGCGGCCTCGTGACCAGCTATATCGCCGCGGCGGTGAAGGCCAGGGTAGCGCTCATCGAGAAGCACAAGATGGGGGGCGATTGCCTCAACAGCGGCTGCGTCCCCTCCAAGGCGCTGATCCGAAGTGCCCGCTTTGCCGCAGAGCAGCGCCGGGCCAGTGAACTGGGCTTTGACCCAAGCCAGACCAGCGCCGATTTCGCCGCCGTGATGGAGCGGGTCGCCCGTGTTATCAAGGATGTTGAACCCCACGACTCCATCGAGCGCTATCAAGGGCTGGGAGTCGAGTGCATCGAAGGGGAGGCAAGGCTTGTCTCCCCCTGGGAGGTGGAGGTTAATGGCAAACGCCTTGCCAGCCGTCATATCGTGCTCGCCACCGGCGCCCGGCCGCTGGTGCCCACGCTGCCGGGCCTTGAGCAGGTGCCTTGGCTCACCTCCGACACCCTCTGGCAACTGCGCTCCGCGCCGCGCCAGCTGCTGGTGCTGGGCGGCGGCCCCATCGGCTGCGAGCTGGCCCAGAGTTTTGCCCTGCTAGGGGTGCCCGTGACCTTGGTAGAGCTCTCGGATCAGCTGCTGCCCCGTGAAGAACGGGAGGTGGCCGAGCTGCTGGCGGAACAGCTGGCCCACGACGGCGTACGGGTGCTCACCGGCTGGCGCGCCGAGCGAGCCGACTATCTGCCTGCGGCTGAGGGAGATCTCCCCATCCGGCTGCAACTGCGCCGGGGCGACGAGATGCAAACCATTGCAGGGGATCAGCTGCTGCTGGCACTGGGTCGGGTCGCCAACGTCAGCGGCTTCGGGCTCGAAGCGCTGGGGGTGGAGCTGACCCCGCGCGGCACGTTGGCGGTCGATGGCTTCCTCGCCACCAACTACCCCAGCATTCTGGCGGTGGGGGACGTAGCGGGCCCTTATCAGCTCACCCATGCCGCCGCCCATCAGGGCTGGTATGCCGCAATCAATGCCCTGTTCAGTCCGTTCAAGCGCTTTCGGGCCGACTATCGGGTCATGCCGGCCGCCATCTACACTACCCCAGAAATAGCCCGGGTCGGCCTCAATCAGAAAGAGGCCAGGGCGCAGGGCATCCCCTTCGAGCTGACCCGCTTCGAGCTGGCCGAGCTGGACAGAGCCATCGCCGACGGCGAGCGTCAGGGCTTTATCGAGGTGCTCACCGTGCCCGGCAAGGATCAGATCCTGGGTGCCACCCTGGTGGGCACTCACGCCGGTGAACGGATCGCCGAGTTCGTGCTCGCCATGCGCCACCGCCTCGGCCTTGGCAAGATCCTCGCCACCATCCACGCCTACCCCACCCTGATGGAGGGGAACAAGTATCTGGCGGGCGAGTGGCGACGGGCCCGTCAGCCCGCCACCCTGCTGGCTCTGCTGACCCGTTATCACCGCTGGCGCCGCGGCGCCTGACCCAACTCCAGGTAACCCAGATGCGACACTCATTGCCCTCGTTCAAACAGCTGTTGCGCACCCTGCCCCTGCTGGCAGGCAGCTTCCTCTTTACCCAGGCCAACGCCGCCGACAACCCGCAGTGGCAGCAGACCCTTGATGAGGCCAAGGGGCAGACCGTCTACTTCAACGCCTGGGGCGGCAGCCCGGAGATCAACGCCTATCTGGTGTGGGCCGGCCAGGAGCTGGCACGCGAATACCAGGTCAAACTGGTGCAGGTTAAGGTGGACGACATCGCCCAGAGCGTCAGCCAGTTGCTGGCCAACAAGCAGGCGGGTAAGCAAGCTGGCGGCCCCATCGACCTGCTCTGGGTCAACGGCGAAAACTTCAAGGCGCTCAAGGAGCAGGGGCTGCTCGGCGCCCCCTTTACCCGGGAGCTGCCCAATATGGCGCGGGTGGACAAGACGCTGCCGGTGAGTGAGGACTTCACCGTGCCGGTGGAGGGGCTGGAAGCCCCCTGGGGCATCGGCCAGCTCAACCTGATGGTCAACGGCGAAGAGGTCAAACAGCTGCCCACCTCGGCAGCGGCCCTGCTCGCCTGGAGCAAGGCTCACCCCGGCCGCTTCACCTATCCCAAGCCACCCCAGTTTCACGGTTCCAGCTTTCTCAAGCAGATCTTGCTGGAGCTGACCCCGGACCCCGCCCCCCTCTATCGGGAGGCGACCGATACCGACTTTGCCAGGGTTACCGCCCCGCTCTGGGCCTGGCTGGATGAGCTGCACCCGACACTCTGGCGCAAGGGCAAGCTGTTCCCCACCAGCGCCGCCGAGACCCGCCAGCTGCTCGATGACGGCGAGCTGGCCATGGCCATCAGCTTCAACCCGCAGGAGGCGCAGAGCGCGGTGCAAAACGGCACCCTGCCCCCCAGCGTGATGGCGGTGGCCATGGCGAAAGGGGCGCTCACCAACAGCCACTTCCTCGCCATCCCCTTCAACGCCAACGCCCGCGCCGGCGCCAAGGTGGTGGCCAACTTCCTGCTGAGCCCCGCCGCCCAGGCGCGCAAGGCCGAGCCCGCCTTCTGGGGCGATCCCAGCGTGCTGCGGGCCGATGCCCTGCCCGCCACCCAGCAGCCGGTGCCGGCGCTGCGCTTCAAGGCGGTGGCCGAACCGCACCCCAGCTGGCAGCTCAGGCTCGAAGCGGCCTGGGCCGAGCGCTACGGTCACTGATGAGCCGGTTCGGCCGCTCTTTGCTTGATTGGCGCCCCCTGTTTACCGCCGGGTGCGCCCTGGTTTTTGGCCTCCCGCTGCTGGCGGGGGGCTGGCAACTGCTGGCTGAGGGGCTGAGTCAGGCCCACCTGCAATTGCTGCTGGCGCAGCCGGGCCTGCGGCACTCGGCGCTGCTGAGCCTGTGGATTGGCGCAGCCTCGACCCTGGCCAGTCTGCTGCTGACTGCCCTGCTGCTGGCCCACAGCGACAGCCGGGCCGTTGGCTGGCTGCGTCGGCTGCTCTCACCCTTGCTGGCGCTGCCCCACGTCGCCTTTGCCATCGGCTTTGCCTTTCTGCTCGCCCCCTCCGGCTGGCTGCTGCGCCTGCTCTCGCCGACCCTCACCGGGTTCGAACTGCCCCCCGACTGGCAGACCCTGCGCGATCCCGCCGGACTTGGGCTCATCTTCGCCCTGATCTTCAAGGAGACCCCCTTCCTGCTGCTGATGGCGCTCGGCGCGCAAGACCCCGCCAGGGTGGCGCGTCAGCAGTGGCTGGGGGCGAGCCTTGGCTTCAGCCCCCCCCAGATCTGGTGGCGCCTGCTGCTGCCGGCGCTCTGGCCCGCCTTGCGCCTGCCCCTCTATGCGGTGGCCGCCTACGGGGTGGCGGTGGTGGATCTGGCCCAGTTGCTCGGACCCGATGCCCCCGCTCCGCTGGCTGTGCGCCTGTGGCTCTGGTATCAGGACCCGGATCTGGTCTGGCGCGGCGCCACCGCCAGCGGTTCCCTGCTGCTGCTCGCCATCACGGCGCTGCTGCTGGCTCTGTTGCGCCTGCTGGAGCTGGCTCATCGAATCTTTGGCAAACCCGGCTGGCTCGATGGCCGACGAGCAAACCCAAGCGCTCTTGGCCACACCCTTGCCACCGGCAGCGTGGCGACCCTGATCGTCCTCAATCTGGCAGTGCTGGGGGCCTTGCTGCTCTGGTCACTGGCCCGGCGTTGGCCCTTTCCCGCCCTCTGGCCGAGCCAGTGGAGCGGTCGCCATTGGCTCGAACTGCTGCCCACCCTGTCGCCGCTGCTGACCACCAGCATCCTGCTGGCGCTGGCGAGCGGGGCGATTGCGCTGGTGATGGCGGTGCTGAGTCTGGAGGCGCAGGCCGGCCGCCGCCCCTGGCCGCTCTGGCTCATCTGCCTGCCGCTGTTGCTGCCGCAGGCCAGCCTGCTGTTCGGCATTCGCCTCGGGGGGGACTGGTTCAGCCTCGGGTGGGGGGGCGATGGCATCGGCTGGGGCTGGGTGCTCTGGAGCCAGCTGCTGTTTGTCTTTCCCTACGTTTATTTGTGCCTGCACGGCCCCTATCGCCAGTTCGATGCGCGGATCACCCAGAGCGCCCTGCTGCTGGGGGCAACCCCGTGGCGCGCCTGGTGGCAGGTGAAAGGGCCGCTGCTGGCCCGTCCGCTGTTGTTTGCCTTCGGCGTCGGAGCCGCGGTGAGTCTGGCCCAATACCTGCCGACCCTGCTGTTTGGCGCAGGCCGGGTGGTCACCATCACCACCGAGACGGTGGCCATCGGCAGCGGCCTCAACCGGCGGCTGGCGGGCCTCTACGGCCTGTTGCAACTGCTGCTGCCGCTCCTTATCTATCTGCTGGCGCTCTGGCTGCCGGTCCGACTCAACCCGGCGCTCAAAGGGAACAGCTCACGATGAACTCTCATGTTGGAAATAACCATATGCTGAGCACCACACCCCTTCGCCTCTATCTGGAGGAAAACCTGCTGCTCTCGCTGCCCGCTCTGCAGGTGGCGCCCGGCGAGGTGTTGACCCTGATGGGACCCAGTGGCTGTGGCAAGAGCTCGCTGCTGGCGGCGCTGGCGGGGATATTGCCCGCAAGCGGCCCACTCAGGCTGGAGGGGGACGTGACCCTCGGCGCGCGCCGGCTCACCCAGCTGCCGCCCCAGGCGCGGCGCATCGGCATGCTGTTTCAGGATGATCTGTTGTTCGAGCACCTGACGGTGGCGGAGAACCTGATGTTCGGCATGCCGGCCAGCCTGAAGGGGCACGGGGCACGGCGAGAAAAGGCAGTGGCCGCGCTGGCGCAGGTGGAGCTGACAAATCAGGCGGACAAGCTGTCGGGGGCGCTCTCCGGCGGCCAGAAGGCCCGCGTCAGCCTGCTGCGGGCGCTGCTGGCCGAGCCCGAGGCATTGTTGTTGGACGAACCCTTCTCCCGCCTCGACAAGCCGCTGCGGGCCGCCTTTCGCGAACTGGTGTTCGCGCAGATCAAGGCGCTGGCCATCCCCGCTATTCTGGTGACCCACGACGAAGACGACGCGCCGGGCACCATACTCCAGCTCACCGAATCCTGTTTTTGACCGAGGAGTTCACCTTGTTTGATCGCCACCTGATCCCCGTTATCCGCAGCCCCCTCACCCGGCTCGCCAGACCGCTCTGCCGCGTCGGGATCAGCGCCAACCAGATAAGCCTCACCGGCTTTGCCATCGGCATGCTGGCGTTGCCGCTGCTGGCCTTTGGCTGCTATCAGTGGGCGCTGGCGGCCATCCTGCTCAACCGGCTGCTGGACGGGCTCGACGGCGCCGTCGCGCGGGAAACCGGCATCACCGACTGCGGCGGCTTTCTCGACATCACGCTCGATTTCATCTTCTACGCCGCCGTGGTGCTGGGCTTTGCCCTCGCCGCCCCCGCCAATGCGCTGCCCGCCGCCACCCTGCTGTTTGCCTTCATGGGCACCGGCTCGAGCTTTCTGGCATTTGCCATCATGGCGGGCAAGCGGGGCATCGACAATCCGGTCTACCACCACAAGTCCCTCTACTATCTGGGCGGCCTCACCGAGGGGAGCGAGACCATCGCCCTGTTCGTGCTGATGTGCCTGTGGCCCGCCGCCTTCGCCCCGCTCGCCTACGGTTTTGCCCTGCTCTGCGCCATCACCACCCTGACCCGGCTCTGGAGCGGTTACCACACCCTGCATTGAGGCGGGACGGCGGAAGGGGCCCGCTACGGAACACTTGCGCATGGACGACAATGTTTTACCATGGCGACACTCTTTTTCAGGCTCATGAGAACCTTATGCGTCGCCTTGTCTCCGTGCTCACCCTCTCCCTGTTTCCCATGCTCTATGGCTGCAGCAGCACGCCGGCTGCCAAGCCCGTGGTCAAGCCCCAGCCCAACAGCGCCTTCATCAACCAGACGCCGCCGAGCAAACCCTTCTACGGGCAGGTGAGCCAGCCGGGTGTCAGCAAGGGGGACTTCGCCAATCGCGCCAACGTGGACAACTTCGTGCAGCGGATGGTGCAAAAGCACGGCTTCGACGGCGCCGAGCTGCACCGGGTGCTGGCCCAGGCCGAGCGCTATGACTGGATCATCCGCCTGATGGATGCCCAGGCCCCCACCACCACGCCGCCCACCGGTCCGACCGGCGCCTGGAATCGCTACCGCGCCAAGTTCATCACCCCGGACAACGTACAGAACGGCGTCAGCTTCTGGCGTGAGTACGAGAACGAGCTCAACCGTGCCCAGCAGGTGTATGGGGTGCCGCCGGAGATCATCGTCGGCATCATAGGCGTGGAGACCCGCTGGGGCCGGGTGATGGGCAAGACCCGCATCCTGGATGCGCTGGCGACCCTGGCGTTCGACTACCCGCGTCGGGCCGAGTTCTTCACCAGCGAGCTGGAATCCTTCCTGGTGATGACCCGCGACGAGGGGATGGATCCCACCGAACCCAAGGGCTCCTACGCCGGCGCCATGGGCTACGGCCAGTTCATGCCCTCCAGCTTCCAGCGCTACGCGGTGGACTTCAACGGCAACGGCCACACCAACCTGTGGGATCCGGTGGATGCCATCGGCAGCGTGGCCAACTACTTCAAGGCCCACGGCTGGGAGAAAGGGCAACCGGTGGCGGTGCGCGGTCAGGGCCAGCTGCCCGGCTACGAGCACGGCTTCCAGACCCGCTACCCGGTCGCCTCCCTGCGCCGCGCCGGGCTGACCCCCACCAGCACCCTCGGCAACCACAGCGAGGCGAGCCTGCTGCGCCTGGATGTGGGCACCGGCTATCAGTACTGGTACGGCCTGCCCAACTTCTACACCATCACCCGCTACAACCACAGCACCCACTACGCCATGGCGGTGTGGCAGCTGGGACTGGCGGTCAAGGATGCCCGCGGCGGTTACTGAGCAAGGCATACAGCCAACAAAAACGGGCCCGCAGGCCCGTTTTTTTACTCGTTTTCCAACAGCCAGCGCTTGAGAAGGGCGGCCAGCTGATCCTGCTCGGCCAGGGTCAATGGTGCCAGCAGACGCCGCTCGTTGGCCACGTGCCGCTCCACCGCCCGGTCAACCAATTCCCGGCCCGCCTCGGTCAAACAGACCAGCAGGCTGCGCCGATCGCTCGGGGCGGCCTGGCGTTCGATCAAGCCCCGCTCTGCCAGTTTGTCGAGGCGGGCGGTCATGGCCCCCGAGCTCAACATGGCGGATTGATAGAGCACGGTCGGGGTGAGCGGTTCGCCGGCCCGGCGCAGGGTCGCCAGAATGTCGAAGTCGCTGCCGAGCAGGCCGCACTCCTTGAGCTCCTCACTCACCTCCCGTCCGGCGATCGCCGCCATTCGCGCCACCCGTCCCAGCACGCCCATGGGAGAGCAGTCGAGATCCGGTCGCTGCCGGGCCCACTGGGCCAGCAGCAGGTCTACATGATCTGATTCCATCTTCGGCCACTTATCTTTTCATCGAGATACTTGATGGTAAACCAATTTGAGGCTAATTTATCTTTTCTTAAAGATACTTCATAAAGAGACAAATTCATGCCCATGCTGATCGCCCTGCTGGCCCCCCTGCTCTGGGGCAGCACCTATGCCGTCGTCAGCCTCTCTCTGACCGACTACTCCCCCTACTGGGTGGCGGTGTGGCGGGCATTGCCGGCAGGATTGCTCCTGTTGCTGGTACGCCCGCGCCTGCCGCCCCTGCCTTGGGGCAAGCAGTGCCTGCTGGCGTTTTGCAATATCGCCGCCTTCTTCGCCCTGCTGTTCGTGGCCGCCTTCCGGCTGCCCGGGGCCGTGGCGGGCACCCTGGGTGCCACCCTGCCGCTGGTCCTGATGTTGCTGGCCTGGTTGCAAGATGGCGTCAGGCCGTCCCTGAAATGGCTGCTGCTGGGCCTGATGGGGCTGGGCGGAGTCTTGCTGCTGCTCAACCCTTCCGCCAATCTGGACCCTGTCGGCGTCACCTGCGCCCTGCTGGCTACCCTGCTCATCGGCCAGTCCAGCCGCTGGATGCAGCGCTGGCCGGTCAGCGATCTGCTGGCGCTGACCGCCTGGCAGTTGCTGCTGGGCGGCCTGATGCTGATCCCGCTCGCCTGGTGGCTGGCCGGCCCCATGCCGCTGCCGCAGCCGGCAAGCGTTCCCGGCCTGCTCTGGCTGATCCTGCTCAACACGGCGCTGGCCTACTGGGCCTGGCTGTGGGGGCTCAAGCGCCACGGCCCGGAGGTGATGGGCATGCTGGCCCTCACCAACCCCATGGTGGCGGTCTCCTGCGGCGTGCTGATGGTGGGAGAAACACTGGATGCTCGCCAATGGCTCGGCATCGGAGTGATCCTGCTCTCCCTGTTCCTGATGAAGCTGCCTGCTCGCCCCTTCTTCAAACGCTGGCAGGCCCGCCGGGCGAGCACCGGCCAGTGCAGCAGGCCGTGACATCCAGCTCAAGCGCAATAAAAAAAGAGGAGCCATCAAGGCTCCTCTTTCACATTCCGCGGGTGCTTGAGTCGAACTCAGACCCCGGCCTTGGCCAGGGCGGCGGAGACGATCTGCTGGGCTTCCTGCTGGATGAGGTCCAGGTGCGCCTCGCCCTTGAAGCTCTCCATGTAGATCTTGTAGATGGATTCGGTACCGGAGGGGCGCGCCGCGAACCAGCCGTTCTCGGTCACCACCTTGAGGCCGCCGATGGCGGCATCGTTACCCGGCGCCTTGGTCAGCTTGGCGACGATGGGCTCGCCGGCCAGGGTGGAGGCTTCCACCAGCGCCGGATCCAGCTTGGAGAGCACCGCCTTCTGGGCGCTGTTGGCCGGGGCATCGATGCGGCGGTAGCTGGAGCGACCGAACTTGGCTTCCAGTGCGTCGTAGTGGGCCTGCGGATCCTTGCCGGTCACCGCCAGAATTTCCGCTGCCAGCAGTGCCAGGATGAAGCCATCCTTGTCGGTGGTCCAGACGGTGCCGTCTTTGCGCAGGAAGGAGGCGCCCGCGCTCTCCTCGCCGCCAAAGCCGAACTCGCCGCTGTAGAGGCCATCCACGAACCACTTGAAGCCGACCGGCACCTCTTTGAGGGTGCGGCCAATCTCGCCGGCCACCCGGTCGATCATGGAAGAGGAGACCAGCGTCTTGCCGACCGCAGACTCTTTGGACCAGCCGGTACGATGGGTAAACAGATACTGGATTGCCACCGCCAGATAGTGGTTCGGGTTCATCAGGCCCGACTTGGTGACGATGCCGTGACGGTCGTAGTCAGGGTCGTTGCCAAGGGCGATGTCGAACTTGTCCTTGAGGGCAATCAGGCTGGCCATGGCGAACGGGCTGGAGCAGTCCATCCGGATCTTGCCGTCTTTATCCAGGGTCATGAAGGAGAAGGTCGGGTCGACCTTGTAGTTCACCACCTCGATGTTCAGACCATAGGTCTTGGCGATGACGTCCCAGTAGGCGACGCCGGAGCCGCCCAGCGGATCGACACCGATCTTGATGCCGGCCTGCTTGATGGCCTCCATGTCCAGCACGTTCTTCAGGTCATCCACATAGGGAGTGACATAGTCGTGCAGGGCCACGAACGGGCTCTTGAGGGCCTCGGCGAACGGCATGCGCTTCACCCCGGTCAGACCCGCTTCCAGAATCGCGTTGGCGCGATCCTCCACCCACTTGGTGATCTCCCCTTCGGCGGGACCGCCGTGGGGCGGGTTGTATTTGAAGCCACCGTCTTCCGGCGGGTTGTGGGACGGGGTGATCACCACGCCGTCAGCACGGGCAGCCGGTTTGCCCGCGTTGTGGCGCAGGATGGCGTGAGAGATGACCGGGGTCGGGGTGAAGCCGAGACCGGCCTGAATGCGGGTCTCGACGCCGTTGGCCGCCAGCACTTCCACCGCGCTGGCAAAGGCGGATTCAGACAGGGCGTGAGTATCCATGCCGACAAACAGCGGGCCCGTGATGCCGGCCTGCTGGCGATACTCCACCAGTGCCTGGGTCACCGCCAGGATGTGGGATTCGGTGAAGGCGTTGTGCAGGGCGCTGCCGCGGTGACCGGAGGTGCCGAAGGCAACCCGCTGCTCGGGGCGGCTCATGTCGGGCTTGTTGAGATAGTAGGCGCTGACCAGACGGGGGATGTTGGTCAGGTCGCTCAAACGGGCCGGCTGACCGGCGTGGGAATGCTGTGCCATGGCGTTGTCCTTGCTTGATGGCGGCCTTGCCCGGCAAGGCCTGAGTCTGATGAAGCGTTAAATTGCGCCGCACACCCGGGCGATCACCTCGTCGCCATACCCCATGCTGGTCATCAGCTGGGCCACCATGTTCTGCTTGCGACTGGTGTTGGTATTGGTGATCACCCAGAACGGGGTCTCCGGCACCGGCTTGGGCTTGGTGGTGCTGCCGCTGGCGCGCAGGGCATCGGGATCCCGCGAGAAATAGACGCGCTTGCGCCCCTTGATTTCGGTGGCCTGGGTAAATCCGACCGGGTCATCCCGGTAGAGGGTACTGAGCACCTGCATGAAGCGGTTGATGGACTTCTCTTCTTTTTGCAGCTCGCCGGAGTCGAGCAGCGCCTCCAGCCCCATGGCATCGGCCACGGCGTGCGGCTGGGCCGTCGTCACCGGCTCGGATACCGGGGCTGCCTGGTTGGCGGGCTGTTCCAGCAGGCGGCGCAGGATATCAGAGGCACTCTCGCCGATGTGCCGGGTCTGGCTGGCGATATAGAAGTAGAGATCGTCATCAAGCTCGATGGTTTTCATAGGGATGCGCTGGACTCGTCGAAATTCGGATGCGGCGATTATACATAGGCAAACCCGGCAGCCCAAGCAAGGGGCGGACAGATGTGCATGAATCTCATCGAGAATACGGCATAATAGCGGGCCAAGTGTGTGATCCGTCGCACTGATAGCCGATCTGGCAGACTTTTTTTAGAAAAAAAACCACACTTTTTTGCTCCGCAATGAGTGAAATCCTTTTCTTTCCAGTGTGTTAAATCACAACGAGTAACGCACTCACGACCGACAAGGTGTCATTTTGCAACAAAACCCATTATTGAACTTCAAGGAGCAAGGCCAGGGCCAGCCCGTCGTGCTGATCCACGGGCTGTTCGGCAGTCTGGACAACCTCGGCCTGCTGGCGCGCCCGCTGAGCGAACAATACCGGGTCATCAGCGTCGATCTGCGCAACCATGGCGCCTCCTTTCACTCCGACGAGATGAGCTACCCGGCCCAGGCCGCCGATCTGCTCGCCCTGCTGGATCGGCTCGGGCTTGAGCAGGTGGCCATCGTGGGTCACTCCATGGGGGGCAAGGTGGGCATGCAGCTGGCGAAGCTCGCGCCAACGCGCGTTGCCAAGCTGGTGGTGGCCGATATCGCGCCGGTCGCCTACCCCCACGCCCGCCACCAGAACGTGTTCGCCGGCCTCAACGCCACCCTCGAACAGGCTCCGCAAAGCCGCAGCGAGGCGGAAGCCATCCTGGCGCAGCACATCGAGATCGCCGGCGTACGCCAGTTCCTGCTCAAGTCGTTTGCCAAAGCCGGACACGGCTGGGGCTGGCGTTTCAACGTCCCGGCCCTTGAGCGCAACTACGCCAACATCATGGGCTGGCCCGATGCACAGAGCCGTTTCGAGGGCCCAGCGCTCTTCATCAAGGGGGGAGATTCCGACTACATGCAGCCCGAGCATACCGAGACGGTGATGGCGCAATTCCCCGCCGCCAAGGCCCGGGTCATCGCCGGGACCGGTCACTGGCTGCACGCGGAAAAGCCGGTTTTGTTCAACAAACTGGTTGTGGATTTCCTGTCGACAGGCGGTTAACAGTTTCAAATCCTTTGTGATATAGTGCGCCCGTCATAAGGAGTGTGCGCAATCCATGCTAAGTGAACATATCGACCTGATTGAGAGTCTGGGCCTGAAGTTATTCTTTGTGGCCATTTTCGTATTGATTGGCCTGGCCATTCAGGACGTGCTCAAACGCGGCAACGTGCCCCGTTTTGGCCGACTCATCGTCTGGTTGGTACTCTTCCTGGGTTGTGCAGGTTTTGTCGCCAAGGGGCTGATCGAACTGGGCTGGGAAGGCTCAGGCATCGGCTAACTTATTTTCATCTGTGATGTATGGCCAAACAGCAAACTGATCGAACAACACTGGATCTGTTCGCAAATGAGAAGCGCCCCGGCAGGCCAAAGACCAACCCACTCCCCCGCGAGACCCAGCTCAAGATCAACAAGCGCAACCAGCTCAAGCGCGATCGGGAGAACGGTTTGAAGCGGGTAGAGTTAAAGGTGGAGGCCGAGTTGCTGGAACGCCTGAACCAACTTGCGTTACAACAGAACGTCAGCCGAGCCGAGCTGATCCAATCTATCCTGAAGCAACAGATTGAGTCTGCACATGCTGCAGGCATCACAATCTGACCGTTAAGCATTAACACCAGATACGGGTAACTAAACACTATGGCTAGTGTAGGTCTGTTTTTCGGCAGCGATACCGGTAATACCGAAGCTGTCGCCAAGATGATCCAGAAAGAACTGGGCAAACAACTGATTGAAGTCCGTGACATTGCCAAGAGCAGCAAGGCCGACATCGACAGCTTCGATCTGCTGATGTTCGGTATCCCGACTTGGTACTATGGCGAAGCCCAGGCCGACTGGGACGACTTCTTCCCCGAGCTGGAAGAGATCGACTTCACCAACAAGCTGGTCGCCATCTTCGGATGCGGCGATCAGGAAGACTATGCCGAGTACTTCCTCGACGCCATGGGCACCCTGCGTGACATCGTCGAAGCCAAAGGCGCCATCGTCATCGGCAACTGGCCAACCGCCGGCTACGAATTCGAAGCCTCCAAGGCACTGGTGGACGACAAGCACTTCGTCGGTCTGGGCATCGACGAAGATCGCCAGCCGGAGCTGACCGCCGAGCGCGTCAAGGGCTGGTGCAAGCAGCTGCACGAAGAGATGTGCCTGGCCGAGCTGGAGTGATCCAGGCTCGCCAGCCTCTCTGACAACAAGGGCCCCACAGGGCCCTTGTTGTTTTCTGACTCAGCCTCTTTCGCCACTTCGGTGCTCCGGTTTGGCCCGCACATAGAGGGTGCGCTTGACCTGGGCCACCAGCTCGCCGCTCTGATCCTGCACCGTCACTTCGAACTCGGGGAAGTGCTTGTCTCCCCCGTCGGTCGCCGCCACGATGGCAGCCAGCTTGCCGTCGGTCAGGTTGAATTCGGCTACCAGCTTGCCCTTGCCCGGCTTGATGTAGTTGATGCTGCCCGCCTTGTCCCAGACGTAATAGCGGTTCTTGAAATAGCCCATCAGCATCAGCGGATAGATGGGATCGGTCATCGCAAACATGCTGCCGCCAAACTGGGTACGGTTGGCGTTCTTGTTCCACCAGCGGGACTTGAGGGTGACCCGGCAAAAGCGAAAATCATCGCTCAATGTCTCTATCTTGATGCCGGCGCCCCAGAAGGGGGGCCAGGCGTTGAGGGCGCGGCGCACCCAGGCCGCATTGTCAAAAAGCCAATCCATGGATCTCATCCGACCAGACAGTGAAGAAGGTTACATTTTATCAACATTCACCAAACGAGCAAGCCGTCACGAGAATCCGTCCAATTCCGCCGGATGGCGCCATCTGCGCTAAAGCCCTTGAATTACTGGGTTTATTTTTAGGTGAGCTACGACCTATAATGACAGGCCAAGCGAGTTCGTGGTTGCCATTCCAGCGGCAGTCAATCAGAATAACCACACCTTCGAGAATGCGAATAAATAGAATATGGCAGACAACAACCAAGCGTTAAAAAAGGCCGGGCTCAAGATCACCTTGCCCCGTGTCAAAATCCTGGAAATCCTGCAACAGCCGGACTGCCAGCACACCAGTGCGGAAGATCTGTACAAACGACTGATCGACCAGGGTGAAGAGATTGGTCTCGCTACCGTATATCGCGTTCTCAACCAGTTTGATGATGCCGGTATTGTTACCCGTCACCACTTCGAAGGGGGCAAGTCGGTGTTCGAACTGGCCACCCAGGAACACCACGACCACCTGGTCTGCCTCGACTGCGGCAAGGTGATCGAGTTCTCCGACGAAGTGATCGAGCAGCGCCAGCGCGATATCGCCCAGCAGCACAACATCCGGCTGACCAATCACAGCCTCTATCTGTATGGCCACTGCGCCGCCGGCGAGTGCAAGCACGAAGATTGACCCGCCAGACAGAGACAATAAAAAAGCCAGCATCACGCTGGCTTTTTTGTGTCCGTCATTTAGAACCCGTTTATGGTCTTGCTCCGAGGTCGTGATCAAGGCTCACCTGCTGCTCAAAACCCTCACGTCTCTCTATACGCACCGGTTCCTGTGCCGCTTTACCTTGCTGACAACCTCTCGTCACAGATCGTAAACAGGTTCCCAGATCAAGAGAGGGCAGGGTCTCCCCTGCCCTCTTCTGTTATCAGGCCTCAGCCTTGCCCCACACGTCGCGCAGCGCCACGGTGCGGTTGAACACCAGATTCTCCGGGCTGGAGAGCTTGTTGTCGGCGCAGAAGTAACCTTCACGCTCGAACTGGTAAGCCTGCTCCGGCT
Source organism: Aeromonas sp. V90_14 (assembly GCF_029967615.1). Lineage (NCBI taxonomy): Bacteria > Pseudomonadati > Pseudomonadota > Gammaproteobacteria > Aeromonadales > Aeromonadaceae > Aeromonas > Aeromonas sp. V90_14. The sequence goes on from NZ_JASCAS010000007.1 coordinate 24,219, forward strand.
TGGCGTTCTTCAAAGAGGCCTCGACGCGAGCGCCCTCGATGATCACCAGGGAGTCCGGGTTCAGGGCCGCTTCGAAGTCCTCTTCGGCGCCCGGGTTCGGCACCTTGAACAGACGGTCGTAGAGGCGCACTTCGGCCGGCAGGGAGTGAGTGGCGCTGACCCAGTGGATCACCCCTTTCACCTTGCGACCATCGGCCGGATCCTTGCCCAGGGTCTCAGGATCGTAAGAACAGTAGATGCAGGTGACTTTACCATCGGCATCTTTCTCGACCCGCTCGGCCTTAATGACGTAGGCATTGCGCAGGCGCACTTCCTTGCCCAGCACCAGTCGCTTGAACTGCTTGTTGGCTTCTTCTTTGAAATCCGCTTCATCGATGAGGATCTCGCGGGTGAAGTTCAGCTCGCGGGTACCCATCTCGGCGTTGTTCGGGTGGGCCGGGGCAGTCAGCACTTCATCGGCGGCCAGGTTCTCGATGACCACCTTGACCGGGTGCAGCACGGCCATGGCGCGCGGGGCGTTCTCGTTGAGATCTTCGCGGATGCAGGCTTCCAGCATGCTCATCTCGACGATGTTGTCCTGCTTGGTCACGCCGATGCGCTTGCAGAACTCGCGGATGGAGGCCGGGGTATAGCCACGACGACGCAGACCGGAGACGGTCAGCATGCGCGGATCGTCCCAACCGTCCACGTGCTTCTCGGTCACCAGCAGGTTCAGCTTGCGCTTGGACATGACGGTGTATTCGAGGTTCAGCCGGGAGAACTCGTACTGACGGGGGTGGCAGTCGATGGTGATGTTGTCCAGCACCCAGTCGTACAGGCGACGGTTGTCCTGGAACTCCAGCGTACAGATGGAGTGGGTGATCCCTTCCAGGGCGTCCGAGATGCAGTGAGTGAAGTCATACATCGGGTAGATGCACCACTTGTCACCGGTCTGGTGGTGGTGGGCAAACTTGATGCGATAGATGACGGGATCGCGCATCACCATGAAGGGAGATGCCATGTCGATCTTGGCGCGCAGGCAGGCGGCGCCTTCGGCAAACTCGCCGTTCTTCATCTTCTCGAACAGGGCCAGGTTCTCGGCCACCGAACGATCGCGGAACGGGCTGTTCTTGCCCGGCGCGGTCAGGGTGCCACGGTATTCGCGCATCTGCTCGGCGGAGAGCTCGTCCACGTAGGCCAGGCCCTTCTCGATCAGCTCGATGGCATAGCCGTGCAGCTTGTCGAAATAGTCGGAGGAGTAGCAGATCTCGCCGTTCCACTGGAAGCCGAGCCACTGTACGTCCTGCTTGATGGACTCAACGTACTCGATATCTTCCTTCACCGGGTTGGTGTCGTCGAAGCGCAGGTTGCACTGGCCCTGGTAGTCGCGGGCGATGCCGAAGTTCAGGCAGATGGACTTGGCGTGACCGATATGGAGATAACCGTTCGGCTCGGGCGGAAAACGGGTATGCACGCTGCTGTGCTTACCGCTGGCCAGATCTTCATCAATGATCTGACGAATAAAGTTAGTTGGGCTGTTCGCCTGACTCATGGCTCACCTCAAAAATGCGTCACTGGCGGAAGTTGTGCCGGCTGGCACCCTCATACCCCCGCCGTCAAGCCGGATATGATCCCTCATTACGCGCCCTGTCTCAACCTGAATTTGCCCGTTTCGGGGTACTGGCGCCGCAAAACGCCCTGCACTGGTGGCCGGTTTGACTGACTGACGAAAAAAAGACCCCGCGCGAGGCGGGGTTCAAGGTGATGAAAAACAAAAACAGACAATACACACACAACAAAGGCTCACACGCACAGTCAACCTTTCCCAAGCCCGATGGCCATCGCCCTTGGGAAAGGCGGGTCTTGCGACCCACCTTGCGTTATGGGTTGAGGGCTATCAGTTCAGCTCGGTGACGCGGCTGGTGCGCTTGCCATCGAAGCTGGTGGTACGCAGGTAGACCTTGCCATCCACGGTCGGCTTGGCGGCAGCGTCGTAGGCACTCCAGCTCTTGCCATCCAGACTGTACTGGATGGGCAGACCCGGCAGATCCACGTTCGCTTCCAGCACGCCGTTCACCACTTTGGCGCCCGGTACGGAGAGGCGGTATTCCACCCCGGCCTGGTCCAGTTTCGGCAGCACGCGCTGACCCAGTACGTTGGCGAACTGGTTCCACTCCTTGTTCAGGGTGGCCTTGTTGACGAACTTGGTGGTGCCGGAGAACTCGCGGTTCTTCACGTAGTCGAGCTCGAAGCCGCCCTTGTGCCAGGCACGCTCGGCCATGGAGAAGATGCGCGGGTAGACCATGTACTCGTATTGCGCGTCGGTACGCACGGTTTCACTCCACTGCTGACCGGAGATCCCCTTGAACTTGACCGGATCCTGGTCACCCTTGGCCACGAAGGCGTTGCCGTCGCGGTCAACCGAGGTCTCGGCGTTCTGCGGCAGGTTTTCCGGGGCGAAGGCGAACACCTTGCGGGTGTCGTTGAAGCGGGTGGCCCAGTAGTAGCCGCGCTCGGCCGGGTGTACCTCGTTCGGGAAGTCGAAGTAGAGGTAATCCGGGTTGGAGAGCACCACGTCATAGCCCTTGTGCGCCCACTTCATCGCTTCGTTGAAGCCACCCCAGTAGAGGGTTTCCCAGAAGTTGACCCGGGTCTTGTCGGTGGCGAACACGCTGGCATCCTTGGCGTACTTCAGACCATCTTCCCACGCCTGCAGGGTGGAGAAGCCGTGGCCCTTGACCATTTCGCTCACTTCTTTGGCAAAATACACCGGCAGCTCGGCCACGTCCTTGATCTTGCCATCGTCGATCATCTTCTGGCACATCGGGGACTTGCCGAACGGCTTGTCCTGCTTGCTGGAGTCGACGTTGCCCTTCCAGGCGACCAGCTCTTCTTTCTTGGTGACGGCCGGATCCTGGTAACCACCGCCCTGCATGATGTTCTTCGCCTCATCACCACCGTAGTGCCAGGCAGTCAGCGGCTGGCCGGCGGCCTGATGCATCTGGGCCACTTCGTCCATCACCTTGGCCACGAAGGTAGCGGCGCCCGGCTGGCAGGGGTTGATGAAGGACATCTTGTCGTAGAACTGCACCGAAGTGACGTTGGAGGTATCAGCCGGGTCAGTCAGACGGAACTGGTTGGCTTCGGTCTCTTTACCTTCAGCCATCAGACGCTTGTAACGCGCCTCCATGGAGACCACGGCGGCACGGGCGTGGGCCGGCATGTTGATCTCGGGGATCACGGTCACGCCGCGGGCCTTGGCATAGCGTACCAGGTCGATGTAGTCGGCCTTGCTGTAGAAACCGGAACCCTGGTTGTCGCTGGTCGGGCCGGAGCCCAGCTGCGGCATCAGGCACTTGGTTTCGGACTCGTCGTGGCAACGCTGGCTACCGACGTCGGTCAGCTCCGGCAGACCCGGGATCTCCAGACGCCAGCCTTCATCGTTGGTCAGCCCCAGGTGCAGCACGTTGAGCTTCATGGCGGACATCTGATCCACCAGCTTCTTCAGAGTCTCGGGGCTTCTGAAGTGACGGGCCACGTCGGTCTGCATGCCACGGTATTCAAAGCGCGGCGCATCCTCGACGTGCATCTGGCTGACCAGCTTGTCGTTGACCCCCAGGAGGGAGATCAGGGACTGGGCACCCCAGAAGGCACCTTCGATGTCGTGACCCTGCACCACTGTGCCTTTCTGGCCGATGGTCATGTCGTAGCCTTCGGCCTGCTTGAGCTTGCTGCCGAGCTTGATGGTCACTGGGTAGCCGGTGTCGGAGAGGGTAACACCCAGCTTGGTCAGTTGAGCCTTCAGGGCTTCGGCGCGATCGCTCGGCAGATCCAGGGCATTGAGCTTGATGGTGGAGAAGTCGACCTGCGGGCCGGCCTTGACCACCTGCTTCATCGGGGTCGGCAGGATCTGGTTGTCGACCTTGCCAGCCGGCAGCAAGGTGCTGGTCTGGTTGGCGGCGAAACGGGTTTCGCTGTTCATCAGGATGTTGTTGTCATCCTTGGTGCGCTTCCAGCCATCGGCCGGCATCGGCTTCTCGTAGGTGGTGGCATCGTCGATGTTGCTCATGCTGGCCAGCACTTTCGGCTCGGCCCCTTCGCTGGCGACATACCAGTTCGGCATGATGTCAGATTCGAACAATACCCAGTACTCCACCACCAGCGGCACTTCGACCGTGGCATCCTTGGCAAAGCCCTGGAACTTCTCGGTCGGCGTCAAACGATAAAGGTCGCCGGTCAGGTGGGTGATGGTGAACTGGTCGTTGTCCACCCGCTGGATGCGGCGGATGGAGGAGACATAGATGCTCCAGTCTTTGGAGGTGACGTCAGCACCGGTATTGGTCAGGTGCAGCTTGGCAACGCCGCAGCTCGCCCACTCGGAGCCCAGCGCCTGGCAGTCGAGGCCGGCGCCGGCACCGTCGTTGGTAACGACTTCGTACTTGACGACGAGGTTGCTGGCGAGGGCGTCGACCACGGCTTGCTTGGCGGCATCGGCTGCCTGTACCTGGCTGACGAAAACGGTAGACATGGCAATGGCTAACAGAGAATGTTTCAAGTTCATAACTGCTGCTCTCATTTGAAGTAAAGGTTGGATTTTCTTGGCTTTTTTTATATGGGGCCCCGAGGCGGGGCCCTTAGTTATGTCAACAATGGACTTAGACTTGAGGCGAGCTTGGCGCCCGATTAACGCAGGGCCTTCATCTCACCGGCGATGATTTCGGCCAATGGGCCCAGAATCACCTGCAGGTTCTGCTCACCGAGCTTGACCACACCGGCCGCGCCCAGGGCTTTGAGCTTGCGCTCGTCGACGATGCTGCGGTCTTTCAGGGTCAGACGCAGACGGGTGATGCAGGCATCGATGGTCACCAGGTTCTCCTGACCGCCCAGCACTTCCAGATACTGGCGTGCCAGTTCGGTACGGTCGGTGGTCTGGGCAGCAGCCGGAGCAGCAGCTTCATCATCTTCACGACCCGGAGTTTTCAGACCCAGTTTGGCAATGACAGCGCGGAATACCACGTAGTAGAGACCGAAGAACACCAGACCTTGCGGGATCAGCATGTACCAGTTGGTCGCCAGCGGGTTACGGCTGGAGAGCACCATATCCACCAGACCGGCACTGAAGCCGAAGCCGGCCATCCAGTGCATGCTGGCTGCGATGAACACGGAAACACCGGTCAGGAAAGCGTGAATGACGTACAGCACCGGTGCCACGAACATGAAGGAGAACTCGAGCGGCTCGGTCACCCCGGTGAAGAAGGAGGCAAAGGCGGCTGCGATCATGATGGATGCAACTTTGTCCTTGTTCTCTTTCTTGGCGGAGTGGTAGATGGCCAGCGCGGCACCCGGCAGACCGAACATCATGATCGGGAAGAAGCCAGCTTGGTACATGCCTACCACGCCTTTCACCTGATCCAGGCTCTTGCCTGCTGCCAGAGCGGCATCGATGGTAGCCTGACCACCCAGGAAGTTCGGGATGTCGTTGATACCGGCCACGTTGAACCAGAACACGGAGTTCAGGGCGTGGTGCAGACCAATCGGGATCAGCAGGCGGTTGAAGAAGGCGTAGATACCGGCGCCGGTGGAGCCCAGGCTGACGATGGATTCACCAAAGCTCACCAGACCACCGTAAATGACCGGCCAAACGGCCATCAGGATGAAGGAGACCACGATCATCACCACGGAGGTTACGATCGGCACCAGACGGCGGCCGGAGAAGAAAGCCAGCGCCTTGTGCAGTTCTACGCTGCTGAAGCGGTTGTAGAGCTCGGCGGCGATGACGCCACACAGGATACCGACGAACTGGTTGTTGATCTTGGCAAAGGCTGCCGGAACCTGCTCTACAGGGATGCCTTTAATCATCGCCACAGAACCAGGGCTCAGCAGAGTGGTCACCACCAGGAAACCGACCAGACCGGCCAGCGCGGCAGAACCGTCTTTGTCTTTGGACATACCATAGGCAACACCGACCGCAAACAGCGTGGACATGTTGTCGATCAGTGCTGAACCCGCCTTGATCAGGAAGGCGGCCAGCGCGCTGTCACCACCCCAACCATTCGGGTCAATCCAGTAGCCAACCCCCATCAGGATCGCAGCGGCAGGCAATACCGCTACCGGCACCATCAGGGCACGGCCGATCTTTTGCAAATAACCGAGAATGTTCACGGTTCCTCTCCTTAGTTAATGTTTTTCTAGAAATTAAGTGCTTATCACGTTTGACGCATAAGCCATCAAGGCTTGATTGGCAGTCTAGGGCTTTTATTTCGCTGCGCAAATTAATAAACCTATAATCGTGATCATTATCACCCAAACGAGATAAAGGTGGCGGATAGATGTGGCTTAGTTCGCAATCTTTATTTACGCTATAAAACAACTTAAATCCGTCCCAGTCTATTTGCCGCCGACATCCCGGCAGCAACCCGTACAGAGGTATCTACAATGCGCCTGATCCCGTTGAAATCTGCCAGCCAAGTGGGCCTGTGGTCTGCCCGTTACATCGTTGACCGTATCAATGGGTTCAAACCCACTGCCGAGCGCCCCTTCGTACTGGGCCTGCCCACTGGCGGCACCCCACTCAACACTTACAAGCGCCTGATTGAACTACATAAAGCCGGTGAAGTGAGCTTCCAGAACGTGGTCACCTTCAACATGGACGAGTACGTCGGCCTGCCGGAAGATCACCCGGAGAGCTACCACAGCTTCATGCACAACAACTTCTTCAGCCACATCGACATTCGCCCCGAGAACATCAACATCCTCAACGGCAACGCGCCGGATCTGGTGGCCGAGTGCAAGCGCTATGAAGACAAAATCAAGTCCTACGGCAAGATCCACCTGTTCATGGGCGGTGTCGGCAACGACGGCCACATCGCGTTCAACGAACCGGCCTCATCCCTCTCCTCCCGCACCCGGGTCAAGACCCTGACCGAAGACACCCGCATCGCCAACTCCCGCTTCTTTGGCGGCGACATGGAGCAGGTGCCCAAGCTGGCGCTGACCGTGGGTGTCGGCACCCTGATGGATGCGGAAGAGATCATGATCCTGGTGACCGGTCACGGCAAGGCCCAGGCCCTGCAGGCCGCGGTAGAAGGCAGCGTCAACCACATGTGGACCATCTCTACCCTGCAACTGCATCCGAAGGGAATGATGGTGTGTGACGAGCCCTCCACCATGGAGCTCAAGGTCAAGACGGTGCGTTACTTCCAGCAGCTCGAAGCCGCCAACATCGGCCGTCTGTAAGGAGTCACCATGTACGCATTGACCAACTGCACCCTCTACACCGGCAGCTGCGTGCTGACCGGTTACGGAGTGGTCATCGAGGGCGACAAGATTGTCGCCATCTCCCGCCTGGCCGAACTGCCGGCCGGCATCGAACGCATTGATCTCAAGGGTGCCAACCTCTGCGCCGGTTTCATCGACGTCCAGCTCAACGGCTGTGGCGGCGTCATGTTCAACGGCCACATCACCACCCAGACCCTGGCGACCATGCAGGCCGCCAACCTCAAATCCGGTACCACCAGCTTCCTGCCGACCCTGATCACCAGTCCGGACGCAGACATGAAGCAGGCCGTCGCCGTCACCCGCGACTACATGGCTGCGCACCCCAACGAGGTACTAGGCGTCCATCTGGAAGGCCCCTACACCAACCTCAAGCGCAAGGGGATCCACCCGGCCGAGCAGATCCGCCAGCCCGCCGACGAAATGATCGACTTCTTCTGCGCCAACGCGGATGCCATCGCCAAGATCACCCTGGCGCCGGAGCGCAACAAGCCGGAGCACATCCGCCGGCTGGTGGAAGCCGGCATTCTGGTCTCCGCGGGCCATACCGCCGCCAACTATGACCAGGCGATGGCCGGGTTCGACAACGGCATCCGCTTTGCCACCCACCTCTACAACGCCATGACTCCGACCGTGAACGGTCGCGAGCCGGGCGTGGTTGGTGCCATCTACGATCGCAAGGATGTCTACGCCGGCGTCATCGTCGACGGTCATCACGTGCACTGGGCCAACGTGCGCCTTGCACACAAAATGCTGGGAGAGCGACTGGTGCTGGTCACCGACGCGACCGCACCGGCAGGGGCACCGGAAGGCTTTGAGAAGTTTGATTTTTGTGGCGCAACCGTCTATTTCCGCGATGGTCAGTGCGTCGACGAGAATGGTACACTCGGCGGCTCTGCCCTCACCATGATTGAGGGGGTGGAGAATCTGGTCAAACAGGTCGGATTACCGCTCGATGAAGCACTGAGAATGGCCACCCTTTACCCTGCTCGCGCCATTGGATGGGACTCACGTCTCGGTAGTATCCAGGTCGGAAAAATAGCCAACCTGACTGTCTTTGATCAGGCCTTCACGGTCTGCGGGACCGTGGTTAACGGACACTACACAACACAGTGACACTATGACTGGCGGACAAATAGCAAACGTAGATCTTATCAAGCAGGTCAACAGTGCAGCCGTGTATCGGCTCATCGACCTGCAGGGGCCCATCTCGCGGGTCAAAATTGCCGAGTTGAGTCAGCTGGCCCCGGCCAGCGTGACCAAGATAACCCGGCAACTGATCGAGCATGGCCTGATCAAGGAGACCTCGCCGCAAGCCTCCACCGGCGGACGGCGCGCCATTTCCCTGACCACCATCAAGCATCGCTTCCAGTTTGTGTCCGCCAAGCTCGGCCGCGGCTACCTGCAGCTCGCCCTGTATGACCTCGACGGCAAGGAGCTCGATCAGCACATCACCCAGGTGACCGAGATCGAGCAACAGCCGGTGGTCGACATGCTGCTGCGGGAGATCGGTGCCTTCATCGACTCCCAGCAGGATCGCAGCCGCAACCTCATCAGCATCGCGCTGACCATGCCGGGTCTGGTCAATCCGGAATCCGGCATGGTCATCTACACCCCCAAGTACCAGATCCGCAATCTGGCGCTGGCCAAACTGCTGGAAAACCACTTCAACCTGCCCTGCTACGTGGGCAACGACACCCGCTCGCTGGCACTGGCCGAACACTTCTTCGGCGAGTCCCGCGACTGCATGGACTCCATCCTGGTGAGCGTCCACCAGGGGGCGGGCTCTGGCATCATCACCAAGGGCAAGGTGTTCCTCGGTCAGAACCGCAACGTCGGCGAGATCGGCCACATCCAGGTCGAGCCGCTCGGCAAGCGCTGCCACTGCGGCAACTTCGGCTGTCTGGAGACCATCGCCTCCAACGAGGCTATCGTCGACAAGGTGAAGGAGCTCATCAGCCGCGGCCACCTGAGCTCGCTGCAAGAGAAGCACATCACCATCCAGGAGGTGTGCAAGGCGGCCATGGCCGGTGACGAGCTGGCCCGCAGCGTCATCGAGAACGTGGGTGAGCATCTGGGACGGGCGGTGGCCATCACGGTCAACCTGTTCAACCCGCAGAAGGTGCTGATCGCGGGCGAAATCACCGCCGCCGAAGAGATCCTGTTCCCGGCCATCCGTCGCTGCGTGGAGCACCAGTCGCTGCCAAGCTTCCATCGCGGCCTGCCCATCGTGAAGGCGCGCTTCCAGAATCAACCCACCGTCGGCGGTTTCGCGCTGGTGAAGCGAGCCCTGCTGGAGGGAGACCTGCTGCAGATCATCATGGAGCAGAAGTAAGGCCTCGGCCTTGCGAAATAAAAAACGGCAGCCACTGGCTGCCGTTTTTTATTGGTCACTTTCGCCGGTTCACCCCGCCCGGCACGGTTTGAACAGATCCAGCGCCCCGTTGTAGACCTGAGTCTGCACATCCATGATGCCGAGCATGGAGTGGAACAGGTTGTCGTGGGAGAAGCGCTTGCTGGCCGCCTCCTGCTGCAGACAGGTCATATCCAGCTGGCGATCGGCCTGCAACTGGGGAGAGAACCAGGTCATCAGCGGCACCCGGGTCTGATCGTCCGGCGCGAACTTGTAGGGAGTGCCGTGCAGGTAGAGCCCCATGGCGCCCAGAGATTCGCCGTGATCCGACAGATAGACCAGCCCCACGTTGTAATCCTGCTCCAGCGTCTTGAGCTTGTCGATGAGACGGGCCACCACCTTGTCGGTGTAACGGATGGTGTTGTCATAGGTGTTGACCAACTCTTCATTGGTGCAGTTTTCGATGTCGCTGCGCGGGCAGTCCGGCACGAAGGTCCGCTCACTGGCGGGATAGCGGCGATAGTAGGTCGGGCCGTGGCTGCCCATCAGGTGGAAGGCCACCAGCTTGTTGCCCTTCATCTGCGCGATCTGCCGATCCAGCCCCTCCAGCATCACCTCGTCGTAGCAGGAACCGCCCCGGCAATACTGGGGAAAATCCTTGGCCTCGATCTCGATGGTGGGCACGTTCTTGCACACCCCCTTGCAACCGCCGTCATTCTCCTTCCAGAGCACGGAGACCCCGGCGTGCTGCAGCACATCCAGCATGCCGTCGCGGGACTGGGCCAGGGTGTCGTCATAGCCGCGCCGCGTCAGATTGGAGAACATGCAGGGCACCGAGACCGCGGTGGCGGTACCGCAGGAGCGCACGTTGCGAAACGACACCATACTCGACTCCCGCGCGGTGAAGCTGTTGGTAGCCTTGCCGTAACCGTTGAGGGAGTAGTTCTGGCTGCGCGCCGTCTCCCCCACCACCAGAAACATCAGGGTCGGCTTGCCGCCCTGCCCCACCACCCTGGCATCCGTGCCCAACTGCTGATACGGGATCGGGGTGGCAAACAGGATGTCGGTGGCATAGCGATAGAGGCCGTGCACATAGTTGGCGGGCACTATCTCCTTGCCGAGGGACTTGTTGTTTCGCCCGACCGAGGCGTAATCCTGGTAATAGAGCGCCGCCACCCCCACCAGAAACAGTAGTGACAGGGCGATGGAGCCAAGCCGCAGGCCCAGCCCCTTATACCAGGGACGGGGATACTCTATCTTTACCCACAGCAGGGCCAACGCCGGCAGCAGGCCGGTCAGCACGAACCAGAGCAGGATGGAGGCATTGAAGTAGGAAGTCGCCTCCCCCGTGTTGGTCTCGACGATGTTCTGCACCATGCTCACGTCGAAGATGACGCCGTACTTGAGCATGGCATAGCTGACCACGGATCCCATCAGGATCAGCAGCACGAAGAAGGGCTTGAGCAGATAGCGAAAGGTAAAAGGCAGGAACACCGCATTGAGCGCGGCCAGCAGCACGAAGGGGATCGAGACGGCGAAGCCCGTCTTGACGTGTTCCAGCTTGGTGAGAATGGTGTAAAAGTGCAGGAAAATGGGCCAGTTGAATACCAGTGCAAACAACAGCACCAGCAACAGATTCACCTTCATCACACCCAGGGTGATGCGCATAACGATACTCCGACAAACCAGGCAGGACAGGGGCCACACAGGGCACCTCTTGTTGCAGTCTCGCTTGCCGATCCCTCCTCCCGAGGTGATGGCGGCAAGGGGCAGCGAGGCCCGGACACGGCAGGCAGCTTAAAAAGCCAAACTTAAGGGAAAATTAAGGCGGGCAATGCCATGGCCGGCACGGCCTTCAGGCGTCAGGTCATCACAAGAAAAACGGCAGCCGAGGCTGCCGTTTTAGCGGGGGCGAACAGAGCGTCGCCACCTGGGTGTTCACGAACCGGGTTACAGGGTCGCGGCGACTTCGTCGGAGATGGAGCCGTTGTGGTACACCTCCTGCACGTCGTCCAGATCTTCCAGCATGTCGATGAGGCGCATCAGCTTGGGCGCGGTCTCGGCATCCAGCTCGGCTTCGGTGGACGGGATCATGGTCACTTCGGCGCTCTGGGGCTTGAAGCCGGCGGCTTCCAGACCATCGAGCACGGTGCCGAAATCGTTCGGGGTGGTATACACCTCGATGGAGCCATCCTCTTCGGTCACCACGTCGTCGGCACCGGCTTCCAGGGCGGCATCCATCAGGGCATCTTCATCGACGCCCACGAAGGTCAGCAGCCCTTTCTTGCTGAACAGATAGGCAACAGAGCCATCGGTGCCCAGGTTGCCACCGCACTTGCTGAAGGCGTGACGCACTTCGGCAACGGTACGGTTGCGGTTGTCGGTCAGGCACTCCACCATGACGGCAGAGCCGGCCGGGCCGTAACCTTCGTACACGATGGTCTCGAGCTGTTCGCCATCGCCACCGCCGGCGCCACGCTGGATGGCACGGTTGATGGTGTCGCGGGTCATGTTGCCGGTCAGGGCAGCCGCCACCGCCGCACGCAGGCGCGGGTTGTTGGCAGGATCGGCATCACCCAGACGTGCGGAGGTAGTGATTTCGCGGATCAGCTTGGTGAAGATCTTGCCGCGCTTGGCGTCTTGCGCCGCCTTGCGGTGTTTGATGTTGGCCCATTTACTGTGACCTGCCATAGGGACTCTCCGTTATTTTTGAATTTCAGTAACACTGGTCATGACTAATGCAAGGGAAAGGCCGCATTGCTGCGGCCTTTGCTGCCGGTAACGGCTTATTCATCACCCTTGACGGTGGTCGCAATCGCCAGCTCGCCCAGTTGGGCGGCGTTGGCAAAGCTGGGGGCGTCTGTCATCAGACAGGCGGCCGCCGTGGTTTTCGGGAAGGCAATCACGTCCCGGATGTTTTCAGTACCGGTCAGCAGCATGCTCAGACGGTCCAGGCCGAAGGCCAGGCCAGCGTGCGGCGGGGTACCGTACTTCAGGGCATCCAGCAGGAAGCCGAACTTCAGGCGCTGCTCGGCCGGGGTAATCCCCAGGATGTCGAACACGGTGGCCTGCATCTCGCTGTTGTGGATACGGACAGAACCGCCACCCACTTCGTAGCCGTTGATCACCATGTCGTAGGCGTTGGCGTAAGCGCCTACCGGGTTGGCTTTCAGCTGCTCCGGGCTCAGGCCGCTCGGCGCGGTGAACGGGTGGTGCATGGCAGCCAGACCGCCTTCGCCATCTTCTTCAAACATCGGGAAGTCGATGACCCACAGCGGCTTCCAGCTGTTCTCCAGCAGACCCAGATCGCGGCCCACTTTCAGACGCAGGGCGCCCATGGCATCGCACACCACTTTCTTGGAGTCGGCGCCGAAGAAGATGATGTCGCCGTCGGCAGCGCCGGTGCGGGCCAGGATCTCGCGCACGATGGCGTCGGAGAGGAACTTGGCTACCGGGGACTGTACCCCTTCGATGCCGCTCCCGGCTTCGTTGACCTTCATCCAGGCCAGGCCCTTGGCACCGTAAATGCCGACAAACTTGGTGTACTCGTCGATCTGCTTGCGAGAGAGCTCGGCGCCGCCCGGTACTTTCAGGGCTGCCACGCGGCCTTTCGGATCGTTGGCGGGGCCGGCGAACACGGCGAACTCGACGGCGGTCAGCAGATCAGCCACATCCACCAGCTCCATCGGCAGACGCAGGTCCGGCTTGTCGGAGCCGTAGCGACGCATGGCTTCGTCGAAGGTCATGATCGGGAAGTCGCCCAGATCCACGTTCAGGATGTGCAGCCATAGTTTGCGGATCATCTCTTCCATGATTTCACGCACCTGGGGTGCGGTCATGAAGGAGGTCTCCACGTCGATCTGGGTGAATTCCGGCTGGCGGTCGGCACGCAGGTCTTCGTCGCGGAAGCACTTGACGATCTGGTAGTAGCGATCGAACCCGGACATCATCAGCAACTGCTTGAACAGCTGCGGGGATTGCGGCAGGGCGTAGAACTTGCCCTTGTGCACGCGGCTCGGCACCAGGTAGTCACGGGCCCCTTCCGGGGTGGCCTTGGTCAACATCGGGGTCTCGATGTCGAGGAAGCCGTGGTCGTCCATGAAGCGGCGCACGAAGGCACTGGCCTTGGCGCGGGTCTTCAGGTACTTGGCCATCTCGGGGCGACGCAGGTCCAGGTAGCGATACTTGAGGCTCACCTCTTCGCTGTTGACCTGGTTGAAGTCCAGCGGCAGCGGCTCGGCACGGTTGATGATGGTCAGCTCGTGGGCAAACACCTCGATGGCACCGGTGGCCATGTCGCTGTTGCGCTGGGAGTCGGGACGGGTGCGCACCACGCCGGAGACCTGAATGCAGAATTCGCCGCGCAGTTCGGAGGCCAGGGCAAAGGCGTCCGGCTTGTCCGGATCGAAGAACACCTGCACGATCCCTTCCCGGTCGCGCATGTCGATAAAGATGAGGCCGCCCAGATCGCGACGACGATGGACCCAACCGCACAATGTAATGGTCTGCCCTGCATGGGCCTCATTGACCTGTCCGCAATAGATAGAGCGCATGGACTTCTTCCTTCGAATTTGTAGAGAGACGGTTAACCTGGGTCGCCGGGCACGACTGGCAAGCACCGTCTGTCTCACAGCTGGCCAGATCCTGTTCTTGCCCGGTTTGAAATCTGTCTCGTACCGTCCGACCGCCGGGATCGGACACCTGCCGCCGATATCGGCTCGACCAGAGGCGGCTGGCAAGCGGCCGGGTTGTCGGGCGGAGGGCATCGGCAAGCGATTGTTGTTTGGCCGCATCATGGCCGCTGCCGTCGTCACAATATGCGTACAGCGGCGTGAGTCACAACAAATTGGCAAACAAAAGGGCTGGCATTATAGAGGAAAACCCCCATTTGGGTAAAATGGCCAGCAGCCTCCTTTGCCCTGTTTTTTACATCCCGGGGCAAAAAAGGGGGATAAAACGAGATAAACCCGCAGACAGGATCCCTCATGAGCCTCTTTTTGGGCCTGCCACAATGGTCTCACCCGGCCTGGCCAGGTCACTTGCTGGGCATGGGCGCCAAGCCCGCCGAGCACCTCGCCCACTATGCCCGGGTCTTCAACACGGTGGAAGGCAATACCACCTTCTACGCCTCGCCGACCCCCGACACGGTCCGGCGCTGGGCCGATGCGGTGCCCGCCCACTTTCGCTTCAGCTTCAAGTTTCCACAAACCATCAGCCACCAGAGCGATCTGGTGAGCGCCGACAAGCAAGTGAGCGACTTCATCCGCCTGCTGGAACCCTTGCACGACAAGCTGGGACTGCTCAAGCTGCAGCTGCCCGCCCGTTTCGGCCCACAGGGGCTGCCCCGGCTGGCGGCCTTTTTCGAGCGGCTGCCGCCGGCGTTTCGCTATGCCCTTGAGGTGCGCCACCCCGATTTCTTCGCCAAGGGCGAGGCGGAACGTCAGTTGAACCGGCTGCTGATGGAGAGAGGCATCAACCGCATCATGCTCGACAGCCGGCCGCTGTTCTCGGTGCCAGCCACCACGGCAGCCATGATCGATGCCCAGGGCAAGAAGCCGAGGCTGCCGGTGCACCTGCTGGCCACCGCCAATGCCCCCGTGGTGCGGCTCATCGGCCTGCCGGATCCGGCCGCCAACCACTCCTTTCTGCCAGGCTGGCTCCCTCACTGGCGCCAGTGGCTGGCGGAGGGCAAAGATCTCTACCTCTTTATACATACGGCCGACAATGCCCAATCCCCCGAGCTGGCCCGTCAGGTTGCCCGCCTGCTGGGGGAGGAGATGGCCCCCTGGCCGGGGGAAAACGATCGCGCGCACCAGGGCGTGCTGCCCTTTTAGTCAGCCGCCTCACCCCGTCTTCCCCGCCGCGAAAAAAAGCCGTTTTTTTGTGGCTGGACGGGGCTTGGCGTCAAGACAAACGCCGACCTTTCCTCTACACTAGCGCCCCAAGTAAGGACCCGGACCGCCAGCCCAGCACAATCCGATGCAGGCAGGCGTCCGGCGCCATAAACAGGGCCCTGACGCCAATGCGCTGCAACTCGTTGCCGCAGATGGTGCCGCCCTCAGAAAGGACCTGGATGATGGTCCATTGCGAACGGAACCGGCCCGATGGATCTCAAGGCCCGCCACCCCGTTCGTGAACCGGTGACGACCCGGCCCGGACCGGTGTCACCCAACGATTCAATTGAACAAAACAGTCGGTTCGCGCACCGGCTGTCAGGTTGCGCCAGCATGCATACCAAAGATCAGATTTTTGCCGCCCCTATCGCTCGATTGGGGGATTTTTGCTTTGACGAACAGGTCGTCGATGTCTTCCCCGACATGATCCAGCGCTCGGTGCCGGGTTACAGCAACATCATCTCCGCCATCGGCATGATGGCCGCCCGTTACGCCCAACCCGAGAGCCGGCTCTACGACCTCGGCTGTTCGCTCGGCGCCGCCACCCAGGCGATGCGTCGCCACGTCACCCAGCCCGGCTGCCACATCACGGCGGTGGATCTCTCCCACCCCATGATCGAGCGCGCCCGCGCCCACCTCTCCGGCTTCAAGTCCGAGGTGCCGGTGGAGCTGGTGGAGGCGGACATCTGCGACATCACCATCGAGAACGCCTCCGTGGTGGTGCTCAACTTCACTCTGCAGTTCGTCGAGCCCGAGAAGCGGGCCGCCCTGATCCAGCGCATCTTTGATGGGCTGCGCCCGGGCGGGATCCTGATCCTGAGCGAAAAATTCCGCTTCGAAGATACACCGGTCAACGAGCTGCTCATCGACCTGCACCTCGACTTCAAGCGCGCCAACGGTTACAGCGAGCTGGAGATCAGCCAGAAGCGCACCGCCCTTGAAAACGTGATGCGCACCGACAGCCTGCCGGTGCATCAGGCCCGCCTGCGGGAGGCCGGCTTCGCCCACCAGGATCTCTGGTTCCAGTGCTTCAACTTCGGCTCCATGATTGCCATCAAATCCAGCGACGCCCAGCCATGATCGACTTTGCCAACTTCTATCAGCTGATCGCCAAGAATCGGCTGAGCCACTGGCTGCATACCCTGCCCGCCCAGCTGCACGCCTGGCAGCACGACAACCAGCACGGCGATCTGCCGCGCTGGAACCGCGCCCTCAACAAGCTGCCGCAGGTGGCTCCCGGCCACATCGAGCTGCACAGCCGGGTCGAAATCGGCTCGGCCGAGAGCCTCAGCGAAGGGGAGCGCAAGAAGGTGGAGAGCCTGCTGCGCCACTTCATGCCCTGGCGCAAGGGGCCGTTCACGGTGCACGGCATCCACATCGACACCGAATGGCGCTCCGACTGGAAGTGGGATCGGGTACTGCCCCACATCAGCCCGCTTGCCGGCCGCTACGTGCTGGATGTGGGCTGCGGCAGCGGTTACCACCTCTGGCGCATGGTGGGCGAAGGGGCCAAGCTTGCGGTCGGCATCGACCCGAGCCCGCTGTTCCTCTGCCAGTTCGAGGCCATCCGCCACTTCGCCGGCAACGACCAGCACGCCCACCTGCTGCCGCTCGGCATTCAGGAGCTGCCGGAGCTGCGGGCGTTTGACACCGTCTTCTCCATGGGGGTGCTCTATCACCGCAAGTCCCCCATCGAGCACATCGAGCAGCTGCGCAACCAGTTGAAAGACGACGGCGAGCTGGTGCTGGAGACGCTGGTGATCGACGGCGACGTCAACGATGTGCTGGTGCCCACCGATCGCTACGGCAAGATGCGCAACGTCTGGTTCATCCCCTCCAGCGCGGCCCTCAAGCTGTGGGTCGAGCGCTGCGGATTTACCGATGTGCGGATTGTCGACGAGAATATGACCAGCACCGACGAACAGCGTCGTACCGACTGGATGATTAATGAATCCCTGAGTGATTATCTGGATCCAACCAATCCCGCACTCACGGTAGAAGGACACCCGGCACCCAAACGTGCCGTACTGATTGCCAGAAAGGCCAAAGACTAGCCGATGGCGGCTGTGGAAGTTACACTGACCCAATTCCAGGAAGCACAGTTAAATGAATGACATGAAAAGCAAATTAAAAGGAATGACCCTGCTCTCCCTGCTCAGTCTCGGCGGGTGTGTCAGTATGGAGAAAGCGCCCCCGGTACCTACCTTGACGCTGGCCGAGCTTCGCAACGAGATCAATCTGAGCGAGCAGCGCCTGCAAACATCCATGGAACAGCAACAGAAGCAGTATGTGCAGCAACAGCACCTGCTGGTTCAGCTCAACACTGATGTCAACAACATGAAAGAGTCCGTGAACAAAGTCGGCAGCAAGCTCGAATCCCTGCCGCCCGAGCCACCCAAGCCCATGGCGATCCCGACCGAGAAGTGCCAGGCCCCGAGCCAGGGTCACACCGTCGACGGCAAGTTGCTGGTCGGCGAGGCGGAGTGGATCTGGGTTGACGCGGCCAACGACGCCTTCCAGGCGCGGGTCGATACCGGTGCCACCACCTCCTCCATCAGCGCCCAGGACATCACCATCTTCGAGCGCAACGGCAAGAACTGGGTGCGCTTCTTCCTGAGCCATCAGGAGATGGACGACAAGATCCAGATTGAAGCGCCGCTGGTGCGCCACGTGCGGGTGCGTCAGGCCTCCGCCGACGACCTCGACCGCCGTCCGGTGGTGCGCCTCGCGGTACGCATCGGCGACATGACCGAGAAGGCCGAATTTACCCTGAAGGACCGCAGCGACATGGCCTTCCCCGTGCTGCTCGGCCGTGAGTTTTTGAAAGACATCGCCGTGGTTGATGTGGCCCGCGAATATATCCAACCCAAACCCAAGCTCAAGGATGTGAAATAATCCATGGTTTCCCGTAAGCCGTTCTATTTGCTGGTAGCCCTGCTGTACATTGTCGGCCTGGGGATGACGTTCTATCACCACATCGCGCTGGACGTACCGCTCACGCCGGGTGAAAAACGCCAGATCTGGTCCATCGAAGCCAAGCTGGAGTTCGAGGCCACCGGCGAGCCGGTGATCGCCTCTCTGGCCATTCCGGGCACCCAGCCCGGTTTCACCCTGATGAACGAGAACGCCGCGAGCCCGGGCTACGGCCTCTCCTTCGTCGAGAAGGATGGCGATGCCCGCGCCGAGTGGTCCATCCGCAGCGCTTCCGGTCGTCAGGAGCTCTACTACCGCGTCGACATGATGGCCGATGCCCATGCCAAACCGGCTGCCAACCCGCTGCCGCCGGCCATCGAGAAGCAGATCGAGAGCGAGCCCTACGCCACTGCCATGAAGCAGATCCTGGAACGGGCCCAGGAGCGCTCCGCCGACGGCTATACCCTGACCCGCGAGATCATCAAGGAGATCGAGAAGCAGGAGCAGAACGCCGAGCTGCTGAAGAAGCACAAGAGCCGCGCCAACCTGATCGCCGAGCTGCTCAACAACGCCGACGTGCCGACCCGGGTGGTGCACGCGCTGAGCCTGGAAGATGGCCGCCGTCGTCAGGAGCTGGTGGATTACCTGCAGGTGTTCAACAGCCCGACCGACTACAAGCTGTTCAACCCGCAGACCGGTGAACAGGGCCGCCCTGCCAACCTGCTGCTGTGGGAATACAACTCCGGCGCCCTGCTGGACGTGACCGGTGGCCACAACTCCCGCGTCAGCTTCTCGATGATCGAGCAGGAACAGCCGGTCAGCGTGGCGCTGGCCCAGAAGTTTGAAAAATCGGAGATGATGAACTTCTCCATCCACAGCCTGCCGCTGGAAGAGCAGACCCTGTTCAAGGGCTTGCTGCTGATCCCGATCGGCGTGCTGATGGTGGTGTTCCTGCGGGTACTGGTGGGGATCAAGACCTCGGGTACCTTCATGCCGGTGCTGATCGCGGTCGCCTTCATCCAGACCTCGCTGGTCACCGGTCTCATCGGTTTCCTGCTGATCGTCGGCACCGGTCTGGTGATCCGCTCCTACCTGTCGCGGCTCAACCTGCTGCTGGTCGCCCGAATATCGGCCATCATCATCATGGTGATCTCGATGATCGGCATCTTCTCCGCGTTTGCCTTCAAGCTGGGGCTGACTGACGGCATGAAGATCACCTTCTTCCCGATGATCATCCTCTCCTGGACCATCGAGCGGATGTCCATCCTGTGGGAAGAAGAGGGTCCGAAAGAGGTGTTCCGCCAGGGTGGCGGCTCTCTGCTGGTGGCCGTCATCGCCTATCTGGCCATGGATAACGAACTGATCCGTCACCTCACCTTCAACTTCCTCGGCCTGCAGCTGGTGCTGATGGCGACCGTGCTGTTGATGGGTAACTACACCGGCTACAAGCTGAGCGAACTCAAGCGCTTCAAGCCGCTGGTGGACGAGATCAAATCGGGTGCCACTCCGGGTAAGGACAAGTAACAGATGTGGTTCTGGGAAAAGTACACCACCCCGTGGAGCCTGTCCCAATCAGGCATCCTCGGCATGAACAAGCGCAACCACTCCTACATCAGCCGCTACAATCCGCGCAGCCTCTATCCGCTGGTGGATGACAAGCTGCAGACCAAGCGCATCGCGCTGGATGCCGGCGTCACGGTACCGGAACTGATCGGTACCATTCGTGCCCAGCACGACGTGAGCCGCATCACCGAGCTGGTGAAGGATTGGCCGGGCTTCTGCATCAAGCCGGCACGCGGCTCCGGCGGCAAGGGGATCCTGGTGATCCTGCGCCAGGAAGAGGGCCTGTTCTACAAGCCCAACGGCAGCGCCTCCAACGGGCAGGATCTGGAGCGCCATGTCTCCAACATCCTGGCCGGGCTCTATTCGCTCGGCGGCAAGCCCGACGTGGCGCTAGTGGAAGGCCTCATCAACTTCGATGACGTGTTCGACGGCTACTCGTTCGAAGGGGTCCCCGATGCCCGGGTAATCATCTTCAAGGGCTTCCCGGTGATGGCCATGATGCGCCTCTCCACCGCTGCATCCGACGGCAAGGCGAACCTGCACCAGGGCGCCGTGGGGGTGGGTCTGTGCCTGCGTACCGGCCGTGCGCTGCGGGCGGTGCAATTCGGCAATCCGCTGCGCCACCACCCGGACACCGGTCTCGATCTCTATGAGCTCAAGGTGCCCCACTGGGACACCCTGCTGACCCTGGCGGCCTCCTGCTACGAGATGTCGGGCCTGGGCTACATCGGCACCGACATGGTGCTGGACAAGTTCCGCGGCCCCATGCTGCTGGAACTCAACGCCCGCCCGGGTCTTGCCATCCAGATCGCCAACGGCCGTGGTCTGGTGCCCAACCTCAAGACCATCGAGAAGCTGGGTCAGGTGAAGATGAACGTGGAGCAGCGGGTCAACTTCGCCAAGGATCACTTCGGTATCTTTGACGAGTAGTCCGGACACCCATGACAAAAGCGCGCCAAAGGGCGCGCTTTTTTATGCCTGCCGTTTATCGGCAATCTGCCGGCAACCACAATCCTGCTGAGCATGGGTTTCTGGACAAGGGTTGCTGGACACCGTTGCGAAACGAGAGTGCCGAATAACGGCCATAAAAAAACCGATGCCTAGGCATCGGTTTTTCACTATCCGGATTGCTGACCCGATTACAGGGAAGCAGCGTTCTCAGACAGGTACTTGGCAACGCCGTCCGGAGAGGCGGTCATACCTTTCTTGCCTTTTTCCCACTGAGCAGGGCACACTTCGCCGTGCTCTTCGTGGAACTGCAGGGCGTCGACCATGCGCAGCATCTCATCAATGTTGCGGCCCAGCGGCAGATCGTTGACAACCTGGTGACGAACGACACCGTTCTTGTCGATCAGGAAGGAGCCACGGAATGCAACGCCGGCTTCCGGGTGCTCGACGTCATAGGCTTTGCAGATCTCGTGCTTGATGTCGGCAACCAGCGGGTACTTGACCGGGCCGATGCCGCCGTCTTCGATCTTGGTGTTGCGCCAGGCGTTGTGGGAGAACTCGGAGTCGATGGAAACACCGATCACTTCCACGCCACGCTTGTTGAACTCTTCCAGACGGTGATCGAAGGCAATCAGCTCGGACGGGCAGACGAAGGTGAAATCGAGCGGATAGAAGAACAGGACGGCTGCCTTGCCCTTGATGTGGGATGCCAGGTTGAAGGAGTCAACGATCTGGCCATTGCCCAGAACGGCAGCAGCGGTGAAATCGGGTGCGGGACGGCCTACCAATACCATATTCAATTCCTCTTTATGTGAAGTGAACAATCCTGTCAGGATCAGGCTACCTAGAGCCAAGTCCGTCTAATTAAAGCGACAAACTATAGCCCCGATGGTAGATTAGTTAAATCAAATTAAATAGATAGCATTAATCGGGTTTTCCTATGCAACGTTGGCCCAGCCTGAAACAGCTGCAATATCTGGTTGCTCTCGACGAGCACAAAAACTTCAACCGCGCCGCCAAGGCCTGTCATGTCAGCCAGTCGACCCTGAGTACCGGGATCCAGACGCTGGAGGACATGATGAACCTGCAACTGGTGGAACGGGACCACAAGAGCTTCATTATGACCCCGGTCGGCATGGAAATCGTCGAGCGAGCTCGCAATTTGCTCTCCGATGCGCGGGATCTGATGGAGCTCGGCCAGCATCAGGGGGGCGTCATGCACGGCACGGTACGCCTGGGCTGTATTCCCACCATCGCCCCCTTCCTGCTCAGCAAGCTGCTGCAGGTGTGCGGCAAGACCTATCCTGAGCTGGAATTGTTGCTGCGTGAAGACACCACCACCAACCTGCTCAAGCAGCTGGAGCAGGGTCAGCTCGACCTGCTGATCCTGGCGCTGCCGGTGGAGATCGGCGGCTTTCACTGCAAGACGGTCGGCCAGGATCCCTTCCACATGGTGATGCCCGCCAGCATGGCGGCCAGCCTGCACACCCCGTTCGACTACAAGGAGCTGCCCAACCAGAGCATCTTCCTGCTGGAGCGGGAGCACTGCCTCACCGAACACGCGGTGAGTGCCTGCCGGCTGCGGGACAAGAGCAAGATCAACCCGTTTGCCGCCACCAGCCTGCACACCCTGGTGCAGATGGTCGGCGCCGGGCTCGGCACCACCTTCCTGCCGCAGATGGCCATCGATGCCGGCATCCTCGACAACACGGATCTGGTGGCCATCCCGCTGCCGGGAGAACATCCCTATCGCGAGATCGGGCTGGTGTGGCGCCCCAGCACCACCCGGGTGCAGACCTTCTACAAGCTGGCGGAGCTGCTCGCCCCGCTCATCGAAAACAAGGCCTGATCCGTCCTTCATAAAAAAACGCCGGCACTTGCCGGCGTTGTTGTCTTGGGCGCAAGGCCCTGCTCTGTCAGTGACTGGCCGGTGGCCCGAAGATGCGGGTGTAGGAGGTCAGGGTCCGTACGCTCACATTCTGCGGATTGCCATTCTCGTCGTAGAGCCCCAGCGCCCCGCTCTGCTTGTCATGACCCAGCAGCTGGTGGGCACTCAGGTTGCTGAGCGCATCGCTGTCCGCTTTCCACTCCCAGCGCTGACCCAGACTCAGGCTGCAGCTCTGCAGCTGGCCGAGGTTGTTGCCATCCAGGCAGCGGCGGGTATCCTGCGCGCTGACATAGCGGCCGTACTGGTCATAGATGAAGGACTGGGCGGCCGAGGTCTCGTCACAGGTCACCGCGCTCAGACCATGGTTGGCATCCGCGCTCAGGCAACGGTTGTCAAAGCCCCCCAGCTGCAGGTTGACCGGGCGACCGCCGGTAAACACCGGGTGGTTCCAGTCCACCTTGAAGCTGGTGGACGCCGTCACCCGTCTACGCTTGTCGGTATCTTCGAAGCCCTGGAAGGAGACATGGGCCCCCACCACGTAGTAGTGCTTGTAGATGCCGGTGTAGATGGGACGGATGTTGACCGAGGAGTCGATCTTGAACTCGGTGCTGCCCGTCTCGTCCGGTGCCGCCTTGTAGATGACGTCCAGATTCGGCACGAACCCCTTGTAGCTGAGCGGCTGGATGCGGTTGTGATCCACGTCGTAGCCCATGCCCCAGACGGTGGCCGTCTTGGAGGAGAGCAGGGACTCCGCGGTCGCGTATTGATCGCGCACCCAGCTGAAACTCACCTTCTGGGCGCTCGGCGCCGAGCGTTCAACCCGATAATCCTGGGTGTTGTAGGCGAGCTGGCGCTGCTGGCTGAACTTGGCCGACGCCTCCAGCTTGGCCTTGGGCCCATCCTTGTTCACCTCGACCCCGCCGGTGACCCCCACCTCGAAGCCCGAGATCTCGCGATGCTCGTACTTGCTGTTGAGGTTGGTCGGCAGGCTCTTGAGCACCGCCGCCTTGGCGTTGGAGGCTTCGATGCTGAAGCGGTAATCCTGGGCGATGGCATCGGTGGCATAGTCGCGGGCCCAGCCATCCAGCAGCAGGTAGTCCGCGATGTTCTCGCTCCAAGTGAGATCTTCGTTGAGCTGGATGCCGGCACCGGCCGACTCTTCGTCCAGCGAGATCCGCACTATCTTGGCATCCGGCGTGGCGGAGCCGGTGTTGCCAAATTGCAGGGAGCGCTCCAGGTTGACCCGGTAAACCAGCGAGATGTTCGGCGAATCGCAGAACAGCCGATCGCCCCGGCTCCAGGTGCGCGAGCGCGGGAAGGTGCACTCGGCATCGCTGATCTTGCGGTTGACGTTGAGGTAGAAGGCCACGTGGGGCAGGCCAGCCTCGGCGGCGGGCGGCTGGGTCAGCGAGCGCTTGTGGCGCTTGCCCTGCCCTTCCAGGCTCTCGACCCGATCCATCACCTGATAGAAGGCCGGGTCATCGACGCCTCCCAGCGGGGTGAACAGCAACTCCCCCTTGTAGCCGGACACCAGCACCCAGTCTGCATCAAAAGAGATGCCGGCCAGCTGCTCCATGGCCTTTCTGGCCTGCTGCCGCTCATTCTTGTCGGTGACGGCGCTGAAATCGATGAACAGACGCTCGCCCCGTGCCAACACCCGCTCGCGCAGCTGATCCCGGGTCATGAGCGGCGTCGCGCCCTGCCCCTTCAGCCAGACGTCGGCATTGAGGTAAATCAGACCCTGTTCGGATTGCAGGCTGGCCAGCATGGCGGTGCCCTGGTCGGTACGTTCGCCAATATCTTCGGCTTGCACGCTGCCTGCCAACAAGGCCAGCGCGAGCAGACTGAGAGTGGGGGCTTGCGTGATGAATTTGCGTGGTTGTTTGTTTTTCATTGTTATCTCCTTGTCGAATCACGCCAAGCTATTTAAACAATGAACGAATACGGCATAACCATATTATCCACGGTTATATTTCGGGGCGTTATTCTGCTTGCCTGTCATGACATTCATTATTCTCGCCGTGAATTAACAGCGTGGCGGCGAATGCATTTATTGTTGACAGAACAAGGATCGCGATGCGATCTAAGGTGGATGATTCGGCATGCGCCGATGCTATTACACGGGAGTCGCGCACTGATGGCATTCTTCCCTCAAGGTCGCCTGACTGCGCCTTGCATCTCGCACCGTGCCCGTTGGCTTGGCGGTAGCGCCCATCGGCCTGAACGATGGTGCGACAGCCTGATGCCGCAGGCCTCCTGGTGCGAGGGAACACTCACTGCTATGGACCGGATATCATGGGATGGCCCTCCTCTGTCTGGTGATATTGTCAGCCGACGCCAGTCATTGGCCGAATATTATTATGTGAACCAGTTGCGGGAATATACCCAGAGATATCTTGTGGTGCTGCCATCATATTGGCGGTGAAAATGGCGGGGTCCCTTGCCATTTATTTGATGGCGCCATCATAACGAATTAACCCTGAGACAGAACGTGACACAGATCACGGGGCGACGTCAACAAGGTTAATTATCATTTCATGACGGGCCTGATTGGAATAACTACTTTAATATTGAAATACTCATTCAAGATAATCGCCAAATATTATTCAAATGAATACAAACAATATTATGACCCTCTGCATTTGCGCCTCTTTTGAGGTAGCCAGAGGCTGTTTCTTGCAAGCAAGGCTATGTTCGAGCCCCGAACCCCGTTTATGATGGAGACGTTGTCGTCTCGAAGGAGCCCCCATGGATTGCAAATGGCTGCTACCCCTGCTGGCCCTGTTGCTGGCCGCCTGTTCCAGCACACCCGAGCCTGCCCCGCCACGCCAGCAGAGCAGCGCCTTTGAAGGCTTCTATCAGCAGTGGCGCGGCGTGCCCTATCGCATGGGTGGTTCGGATCGGGCCGGCCTCGACTGCTCCGCCTTCACCCAGCTCGCCTACCAGCAGGTGATGGGTTTCAATTTGCCCAGAACCACCGAATCCCAGGCCAACCTGGGCCGGCCGGTCGATCGCTACCGGCTACAGCACGGCGATCTGGTCTTCTTCAAGACCGGCTGGCAGCAATACCACGTCGGCGTCTACACCGGCGGCGGGGAGTTCATCCACGCCTCCACCAGCAAGGGGGTGATCCGCTCGCGCCTCGACAACGTCTACTGGAACAGCCGCTACTGGCAGGCGCGCCGCCTCACCCAGTGACCGCCATAAAACAACAGGGCCCGCGACGGGCCCTGTTGTTGTTGATCCAACGGATGGCTCAGTGCTTGCGATGCCAGCGCGGCGAGGTGGCCCGCTCACCCCAGGGGGTCACGCAGGGCAACAGCGCTCCTTCGATCACCTTGTCGCTGCCGGCCAGGGCCTCGGCAATCTTCTCGTGCAGCACCCGCAGCAGGCGCCCCTCCTGTTCGGCCAGGGAGTGACCCGCGGCAAAAAACTCGCGCTGATGCTGCAGCGCCAGCTTCTGGGCAAATTCATAGGTGTTGAAGCAATCCGGCATCCGCTCGACCACATCTTCCAGGCGGGCCAACAAGCTGTTCAGTTCCCTGGTCATAACACTCTCTCCTTGTCGGTTGATAGCCAAAAACTACCCCTTATTGGATAATTCACCAACCCCAAATCCACGAAAGTGTGGAGGCCAGCACAGTCGCCGGGTGAGTCATCCGCGCCCCATCCTAAGCCAACGGGCAAAACTTTACAGCCAGTTAACAAGACGCTAGATTTAGACCGACCAATCAGTCGGTCCCTAACCAGCGGGGTATGCCATGGAAGCGATGCAGTTGCAGGAGGCCACCGACAAGCTGTCGCTCCCGGCCAGACTGGCCAGACTCAGAGACGCCTGTCAGCAACATCCCATGCCGAGCCTGAGTGAGCGCAGAGCCCACCTCAGCCAGCTCAAGCGCGCCCTGATCGCCCACAAGCAGCCGCTGTGCGATGCCCTGGCCAAAGACTATGGCCAGCGCAGCGACTACGACAGCATGATTGCCGACATCCTCCCCTGCGTCATGCAGATCAACTACACCCAGAAACGGATCAAGCGCTGGATGCGCCCGCACCGCCGCCACACCGGCCTGCTGCTGGCGCCGGCCCGGGTGGAGGTGTTCTATCAGCCGCTCGGGGTGGTCGGCATCATTGTGCCCTGGAACTTCCCGGTGATGCTGAGCCTGGGGCCCCTCATCAGCGCCATCGCCGCCGGCAACCGCGCCATGCTGAAGCTCTCCGAATTCACCCCCCACACCAACCGGGTGTTGCGCGAGCTGCTGGACAGCGTCTTCGACGAGCGCGAGGTGATGGTGATTGAAGGTGACGCCCAGGTGGCGGCCGCCTTCAGTGCCCTGCCCTTCGACCATCTGCTGTTTACCGGCTCCACTGCGGTGGGGAGGCTGGTGATGGCCGCGGCGGCCCCCCAGCTCACCCCGCTCACCCTGGAGCTCGGTGGCAAGAGCCCCTGCCTCATCGCCCCCGACATGCCGCTGGCGCTGGCGGTGGAGCGGATGATCTTCGGCAAGAGCCTCAACGCCGGCCAGATCTGCGTCGCCCCCGACTATGTGCTGCTGCCGCGCGGTCAGGAGCAGGCCTTTGTCGAGGCCTATCGCGATCACTTCGCCCGCCTCTATCCCCAGGGGCTGGCCAGCGCGGATTACGGCTCCATCATCAATGGCCGCCAGTATGAACGGCTCACCAGCTGGCTGGCCGAAGCCGAGCGGGCAGGCGCCCAGATACACCCCTGTGGCAGTCCGGCCCGGGACGATGGCGCCCACCGCCTGCTGCCCCATCTGCTGACCGAGGTGCCCAGCCACTGCCAGCTGATGCAGCAGGAGATTTTCGGCCCGCTGCTGCCGATCGTGCCCTATGACTCGCTGGACGAGGCGCTCACCTACATAGCCGCGCGGCCCCGCCCACTCGCCTTCTACCTGATGAGCCTGGACCCTGCCCTGCAGCACAAGGTGATCCGGGAGACCCACTCCGGCGGCATGGCCATCAACGACAGCCTGTTCCAGGTGGCGGCCGACGACGTGCCCTTTGGCGGCATCGGTGCCTCCGGCATGGGTCACTACCACGGCCACGAGGGGTTTCTTACCTTCTCCAAGGCCAAGACCGTGCTGAGCCGGGGACGCTGCAGCACCGGCACCATGGTGCACCCTCCCTATCGGCGCTGGCACCAGCGGCTGATGATGGCCCTGTTTTTGCGCTGACGAGACCAGCATGAACACACCCGTGACCGACAAGCGCCGCCAGATCCTGGATGCCGCCCTTGCCCTGTGCGCCGAAGATGGCTTGCAGGGCGCCGCCACCGCCCGCATCGCCAAGGCGGCCGGGGTAGCCAACGGCACCCTGTTTCACCACTTTCCCAGCAAGGAGGTGCTGATCCAGAGCCTCTACCAGGACATCAAGCTGCGCCTTGGCGCCGCCATCACCGAGGCTGACGCCGCCCTGCCCCTCCAGGAGCAGGCGCGCCACTACTGGAGCCAGGCGATGGCCTGGATGCAGGCCCACCCCCACGAGCTCAAGTTCGTGCTGGGCTTCTTTCACTCCCCCCTGCTGGCTCGCCCGCTGCGCAGCCAGATCCTGAGCGACACCCTGCGTTTTCTACCCCGCCTGCTGGCCCAGGGCCAGGCCAGCGGCGAATTGATGCAAGCTCCACCGGCCCTGATGCTGGAGGTCTGCCAGGGCCAGTTCCTGGCCTGCGCCTCGCTGTTTGTCGACCAACCTGAACTGGGACGGGACGGCCACTGGCAAGCCAGCGCCTTCGCCCTGTTCTGGTCCGCCATCTCGGGAGTTCACGTCTATGCACAACCGACACCTTGATACTCTGGCGGCGCAGGGTCGCCGCCTGTGGATCAGCTGCCTGCTCTGGATCATCGGCCGCACCCTGTGCCGCGCCGCACGCATCGACGAGGCGGTGCGCCAGGAGCTCGCCCCCCTGCCGGACGGGCTCACCATCCGGCTGGAGGTAAGCGGCATGGCCCACGGTCTGACCATTCACAAGGCGGCCGGCCGCTGGCAGAGCGGCCCAGCACCCGACACCGGCGGGCTGCATCCGCTGCGGGTGCGCTTCAAGCATCCCGCCATCGCCTTTCGCGCCCTCAGCTTTCGGCTCGGGGTCAATCAGGCGTTCAGCGAAAACCGCTTGCTGGTGGAGGGGGATCTCACCGTCGCCATGCACCTGGTACGGGCGCTGGAACAGCTGCAGGCCCTGATCCTGCCCGCCTTCATCGCGCGGCCGCTGTTGCGCCACTATCCGAGCCCACGCCACAAGCTGAGCCGGGCCTGCCACATCTACCTGGGTCTGTTGACCGGCTGAACGAGAGGATGAGCACCATGAGTCGCTATTACGATTTTTTCTGCCCGGTCAAACTGATGGCGGGCGAGCAGGCGCTGGAGCAACTGGCCGGCGAACTGGCGGGATTGGGGGCGCGCAAGCCGCTGCTGCTCACCGACAAGGGGGTCAGCGGCACCGGCCTCGCCACCCTGCTGGCCGGGGTGCTGGCCGAAGGGGAGCTGCCGGTGGCCGCCATCTGGGACGAGATCCCGGCCGACTCCTCCACCGCCGTGGTGGAGCGGATTGCGGCCCGTCACCGGGAGCTCGGCTGTGACAGCCTGGTGGCACTGGGCGGCGGCTCCGTCATCGACACCGCCAAGGCGGTCAACATTCTCGCCTCCATGGGGGGGACGCGGCTGCTCGATTACGCCGGCGCCGGCTGCCTGACCAGACCCCTGCAACCGCTGGCGGTGGTGCCCACCACGGCGGGCACCGGCTCGGAAGTGACCCTGGTGGCGGTGATCAAGGACGAGGCGAGCGGGCGCAAGGTGCCCTTTACCTCCCCCTTCCTGCTGCCCCAGCTGGCGGTGCTGGATCCGCGCCTCACCCAGGGGCTGCCGCTCAACATCACCGCCGCCACCGCCATGGATGCCATGACCCACGCCATCGAGGCCTTCATCGGCAACGCCAAGAACCCGGTCAGCGACGCCCTGGCCCTGATGGCGGTGGAAAAGATCGCCAGCGCCTTGCCACAGGTACTGAACAACCCGCAGGACAAGCGGCTGCGACTGCAGCTGGCGGAAGGCTCCACCCTGGCGGGCATGGCCTTCTCCAACTCCATGGTGGGGCTGGTGCACGCCCTCGGCCACAGCCTGGGGGCCCGCTGCCATCTGCCTCACGGCCTGTGCATGAACCTTTTCCTGCCCACCGTGCTCGACTACAACCGGCCGGGCATCGATCCCGAACTGGCCCGCCTGCTGTTGCCGCTGGTGGGGGCCGAGCGCTTTGCCGCAACCCCGGCCGCCGCACGGGCCCAGGCCGCCATCGAGGCGTTGCAGGCGCTGCGCGATACCCTGTGGCAGGCGGTCAAGCTACCGCGCACCCTGCGCGAGGCCGGCGTCACCGACAAGGCGCTGCTGCCCGAGATCCGCGATCTCGCCATCAACGACGGCGCCCTGCTCTACAACCGCAAGGATGCCGACCGCACCCAGCTGCTCGGCCTGCTCGAGCTCGCCTGGGAGTAATCAGACAGAGGCCCCGCATCGCGGGGCCTCCTGTTACCAACTGATGGTGGCGCCAGCGCCGTAGTTGCCGCGCTCCTCGGGCGTCTTTTCGCGCCAGATGGACTCCTTGTTGCGGCGCACGGCCTCCTCCCGCTCCTGCTTGCGCTCCCAGACGGGCTTTACCTCGTCCAGCGGCCGCTCATGTTTCTGCCCCTGGTGATCAATCACCGAGCACTGCTTGTCGCCGCACTGATAGGCGTAGGGTTCGACGGTACAACCCGCCGTGGCCAGACACAGGCCAAACAGAGAAAGACGAAGGGAGGAAGGCAAGATCATGGGACGCTCCTGTTTACATCGGTCAACCAAGGGCGCCGAGTGTCAAACAGGAGGCAAATGGAATCAACCCTGCCAGCAGGGTTGATTGTTACAAGGGGTACACAGTGCAATGTATCAGCAAGCTGTTGGTACATATCACGTTAACCATCACGCTGACGCAGCGCTCTTACGCCTGCTCGTCGCTGAACACCCCGGTGGAGAGGTAGCGATCTCCCCGATCGCAGATGATGGCCACCACCACCCCCTGCTTGATCTCTGCCGCCACCCGCAAGGCGCCGGCCACGGCGCCCCCCGAGCTGACCCCGCAGCAGATCCCCTCCTCCCGCGCCAGCCGGCGCATCATGGCAAGCGCCTCCTGCTGGGTCACGTCCAGCACCCGATCGACCCGGGCAGGCTCGAAAATGGCCGGCAAATAGGCCGCAGGCCAGCGCCGGATCCCCGGGATCTGGCTCCCCTCGGCCGGTTGCAGGCCGATCACCTGCACCGCCGGGTTCTGCTCCTTGAGGTAGCGGGAGACCCCCATGATGGTGCCCGTGGTGCCCATGGCCGAGACGAAGTGAGTGACCGCCCCCTCGCTCTGGCGCCAGATCTCGGGGCCGGTGGAGAGGTAATGGGCATCCGGGTTGGCCGGATTGTTGAACTGGTCGAGCACCAGCCCCTCGCCCCGCGCCTGCATCGCCAGGGCGAGATCTCGCGCGGCCTCCATGCCGCCCTCCACCAGCACCAGCTCGGCACCATAGGCCTGCATGGCATCGCGCCGCTCCTGACTCATGGTATTTGGCATGATGAGCCGCATCCGGTAGCCCCGCGCCGCCGCCACCATGGCCAGCGCAATGCCGGTGTTGCCGGAGGTGGCCTCGATGAGGCGGGCCCCAGGCGCTAAGTGACCGCTCGCCTCCGCGCACTTGATGAGGTTCAACGCCGGCCTGTCCTTGACCGAGCCGGCCGGGTTGTTGCCCTCCAGCTTCACCAGCAGGGTGACACCGGGGTGGGGATTGATGCGACGCAGCGCCAGCAGGGGGGTATTGCCGATCAACTCTTCCAGCGTGGCAAAAGCCATAATGGGATCCATCCTTCGTGAACTGTTCTATACCTTGGCTAGCGGGCATGTACCCGGCCGGGCTCGCAGTGTAAGCGACCCCGAACAGTTGGCAAAGGGGCGCCAACATGGTCAGATAACCCATCCCCCGTACCGAGGAGCAAGCATGAGCGAGATCATTCATCAGGCCAACCAGCAGCAATTCATCTGTGTGGTGGATGGCAAGGAGTCCAGGCTGCGCTACCGGCGGCTCGACGCCAAGACCATCGACGCCTACAGCACCTTCGTCCCGCCCGAGCTCAGGGTACAGGGGATCGCCGATCAGCTGGCGCGCACCTTCTACAGCTGGACCCAGGCAGAAGGGCTCACCATAGTGCCGAGCTGCAGCTACATCGACGTCTGGTTGCGCCGCAATGCCGGCTGACACCCAGACGCGTCACAGCACGCCAGCCTCGCACACTCGCCAGAGCGCCCAGGAAGCCAACCTGCAGGCACAGACCGAAGCCCTGCTGCGAGCCGATGATCAGCGCATGGATTGCCTGCGGGCCGCCCGTGAACTGGCACTGCCCGACTGGGCGCTGGGGGCCGGTTTTATCCGCAACCTCATCTGGGATCACCTGCACCACAAAGCGGTGCCGACCGCCCTCAACGACATCGATCTTATCTATCTGGACAGTGCTGATCCCACTGGATTGCAGGAGGCCGATCACGAAGCCTGGCTCGCCGCCAGGACGCCGGGCCAGCAGTGGGAGGTACGCAACCAGGCCCGCATGCATGTGCGTCAGCTGGTGCCCCCGTTCACCAGCTCGCTCTCGGCCCTCAGCCACTGGGTGGAAGTACCCACCTGCATCGGAGTCCGGCTGCTGGCTGACGATTCATTCGAGTGGCTGGCCCCTTACGGCTTTGCCCCCAACTGGTCCCTGCAGGTGGATCCCAACCCGCGCTGCCGCCAGGAGAGCCGGGTCTTTACCGAGCGGGTCAAGGCCAAGGGGTGGCAACGGCTGTGGCCTGACCTGGTAGTGAACTGGCCATAACCTGATTGCAATGTTTCGATAACCTTGGGCACACTAAGGAAAAGCTGTTTGTAACTCAATGGGTTAAATAATGCGCGACTTCTTCTCACTCGAACGCTGGCTACCGGGCCTCGCCGCCCTGCTGCAATACCAGCGGGCCTGGCTGATGCCGGATATGCGCGCTGGATTGTCGGTGGCCGCCGTGGCCCTGCCCGTGGCCATCGCCTATGCGGAGCTGGCCGGGGTGGGGCCGCTGGTGGGCCTCTACTCCTGCATCCTGCCCATGCTGGTGTACGCCCTGTTCGGCACCTCCCGCCAGCTCATCGTCGGCCCGGACGCCGCCACCTGCGCGGTGATCGCCGCCGTGGTGACCCCGCTCGCCGCCGGGGATGCCACCCGCCACTGGCAGCTGGTGATGACCATGACCGCCATGACCGGCTTCTGGTGCCTCATCGCCAGCCGCTTCAAGCTGGGGGTGCTGGCGGACTTTCTCTCCCGCCCGATCCTGATGGGGCTGCTCAACGGGGTAGCCATCACCATCATGGTGGGCCAGCTCTCCAAGATCTTCGGCTTCACCTTCAGCGAACGCTACCTCATCGAGCGGATCGCCGGCGGCGCCAGCTACATCACCCAGACCCATCTGCCCACCCTGGCCATGAGCCTGACCGCCCTGCTCACCCTGCTGCTGGCCAAGCGCTTCAAGCCGGCCTGGCCCTCCTCCATGGTGGCCATGGTGGTGACGGCGGGACTGGTGTGGGCGCTCGATCTCGGCCAGTTCGGCATCGCCACCCTGGGCGCCATCGGATCCGGCCTGCCCGCCTTCCAGCTGCCGGAGTTTCCCCCCGGCCTGATGCGGGAACTGGTGCTGCCGGCGCTCAACCTGGCCATGGTGAGCTTCGTCTCCATGATGCTGACCGCCCGCAGCTTCGCCGCCAAGAACGGCTACGAGATCGATGCGGACAAGGAGTTTCGGGCCCTCGGCATGGCCAACCTGGCGGCGGCAGCCTCTCAGGGCTTTGCCATCAGTGGCGCAGATTCGCGCACCGCGGTCAACGACGCCAACGGCGGCAAGAGCCAGCTGGTCTCCATCATCGCCGCCGCCGTCATCGCCCTGGTCACCTTCTACCTGACGGCGCCGCTGCAATACATCCCCACCGCCGCCCTCGGCGTGGTGCTGGTGATGGCGTCTTTGTCCCTCACCGACTTTCGCGGCCTGTGGGCCCTGCGCCATTCCGATCGCTCCGCCTTCTGGCTGGCGCTCATCACCTTCATCAGCGTGCTGGCCATGGGGGTCATTCCGGGCATCACCCTCGCGGTGCTGCTGGGGCTGTTCCAGTTCCTGCGCAACGTGATGCGCCCCACCGACCAGCTGCTCGGCATGGACGACGAGGGGGTCGTGCGTACCCTAGGTGACAACGAGCAGGCCAAGGCCATTCCCGGCATCCTGGTCTATCGCTTCAACTCGCCGCTCACCTACTTCAACGCCCCCTACTTCAAGCGGCGGGTGCTGGCGCTGCTGGTGCAGGATCCCCACAGCCCCAAATGCCTGGTAGTGGATGCGGTGGCCTGCTTCACCCATCAGGACATCAGCGTGATGAGCATGCTGGGGGAGCTGCACAAGGATCTGAAACGACGCGGCATCCACATGGTAATGGCCGGCCGCCATGGCCAGATGAGCCTGTGGCTCAAGCAGGCCGGGATCCGGGTCGGCGACGAGGGGATCATCCTCTGCCCCGACATGTATCAGGCGCTGCGGATGACCCGCTGCTACCGCGAGCCGGTGTTCAAGGATGACGAGGTGGTGGAGAGCACCACCGAAGCCATTCTCTCGCGCTGGCCCCAGGATGACGCCCTGCCCGATTCGGCGCGCCTCACCCTGCCAAGCGAGCAGGAGGCGGGCGCCACCCCGGCCTGATCCCGAGCGGGCCCTGCCCATGGCGGCAGGGCCCGCGCTCTCTTCCCCTGCTTGGTCACCGCCGCGATTGCGCCTCGCCCCCGCTTGGTGTTAAATGCCCGTCCAGATGGCGCTGACGAGGGCCATCCCCAGTATTTGGACACCCCATGCAAACTCAATCCCACGCAGGTCCGGGCACCCTCTTCTCCCTGACCTGGCCACTGTTTATCGATCTTGCCCTGCACTTTCTGACCGGGGCCCTCAACACCTTCATGGTGGGTCACGTCTCCTATCAAGGGGTGGCGGCGCTCGCGGTCGGCAACCAGGTGTTCGATCTCGCCATCACCTTGTTCAGCTTCGTCAGCATCGGCACCAGCGTGGTGATCACCCAGTATCTGGGGGCCGGCGACAAGGAGAAGGCGCGCGTCGTCATCCACACCGCCATCGGTTTCAACCTGCTGGTGGGGCTGGTGGCCGCCGTCGGCGTCATCGCCGGGGCCAGTACCATGCTGGCGCTGATGAACCTGCCCGCCAACCTGATGAGCGATGCCACCCTCTACCTGCAGATCATCGGCCTGTGCCTGCTGCCGGAAGCGGCGGCGCTCTGCCTGGCCGCCACCCTGCGCGCCCACGGCCACACCCGTCAGGCGATGTACGTGACCCTCATCGTCAACCTCATCACCTTCGTCGGCAACCTGCTGCTGCTCTACGGCTGGTTCGGCCTGCCCCAGCTCGGGGTGGCCGGGGTCGCCATCAGCACGGTGGCGGGCCGCATCGTCGGGGTGGTGCTGCTGGTGTGGCTGGTGGCGCGCAAGACCGGCATCCGGTTGCGCCTGCCGGAGATCGTCAAACCCAGCCGGCTGATGCTGGGCAAGGTACTGCACATCGGCCTGCCGGCTGCCGGCGAGAACCTCTCCTGGATGCTGCAGTTCATGGTGGTGACCGCCTTCGTCGGCCTGCTCGGCGACAAGGCGCTGGCAACCCAGTCCTACTTCTTCCAGATCTGCCTGTTCATCCTGCTGTTCGGCCTCTCCATCGGCCTTGGCAACGAGATCATCATCGGCCATCTGGCAGGGGCCCGCCGCTTCGAGCAGGCCTACCGCCAGTTGCTCAAAAGCCTGAAGCTGGGGCTCGTCGTCACCGCCTTCATCGCCTTGCTGGCGGCCCTCAACGGCCGCACCATCATCAGCCTGTTCACCGATGACGCCGACATCATCACCCAGGTGGCGCAGCTGTTCTTGATAAGCCTCATTCTGGAACCCGGCCGTACCTTCAATCTGGTGGTGATCAACGCCCTGCGCGCCACCGGGGACGCCCGTTTCCCGCTCTACATGGCGCTCGTCTCCATGTGGGGGATTGCCGTTCCACTGGCCTATTTCCTTGGTATCATGCAGGGTTATGGACTGGTCGGTATCTGGTTGGCGCTCGCCTGCGACGAGTGGGTGCGCGGTCTGGCCATGTTCTGGCGCTGGCGCAGTCGTCGCTGGCAAAACAAAATTCTTGTTGAAACATAAGCGGAATCACAATGAAGAAGATAGGACTCTTGTTGGCGGCCATCCTGCTCAGCCCGCTCGCCATGGCGCAAACCGCCCCCGCCGCCCCCAAGGCACAGGCGGCCCAGACCTGGTACGTGGCCCCCATCGCCATCGATGAAACCAGTGAAGCGCAAAAAGCGCTGACCAAGGACTTCATGGCCCAGATGATCAAGACCATCAAGATCAACGAGTACCAGACCGGCAAGGCGGTGGGCAAGACCAAATCGCCCAAGTGGCTGATCCGCACCAAGCTGATGCCCGCCAGCACCGAGCCGCTGGTCGGCAAGAAGCACCCGCAGGGCCTCACCTACGGCAAGGGCATCCCCACCCAGGAGATCGTCGGCGAACTCATCATGAACGGCACCCTGGTGGCCCATGTGGGTCAGGGCTGGCGTGAGCCCATAGTCCCGGGTACCCCGGTGGCCGACCGGATCACCATCGCCAACTACCAGTACGCCATCGGCAACGAAGCCAAGGCCGCGGATCTGGAAGAGCTGGCGGCGCAGATCGGCTTCGAGGTGGGCAAGGTGATCGCCCGCGATGGCAAGCCGCTGCCCGAGAAGAAAAAGAAAAAAGAGTAAACGCTGCACCTGTTACCAAGAAGGGGCCCTGCGCCCCTTTTTGCTGCCCGCCCGGCGGCCACAAGCTGTCATCCGGTCGTCACAATTGTGATCCATCCGGCACTTTTCAGACTCTCTGCTTACCGATAAAAGTCTTATCAGCTTGTGATTCAAACAGTTAAAAATCGCCCAGCACATGCAGCAAATCATTGGTCCCGAATTGGAGCCGGATCACATTTATCTCGCGGGGGACGCGGTAGTTTGGTCTTGCAGGCACAATCAAACGAAACCAAGGAGGCCGCATTACATGTTCCCAGAGTACAGAGAGCTCATCTCGCAACTGAAGAGCAGTGATGTCCATTTCCAAAAGAAGTTTGACTTGCACAACGACCTGGATGTGGAGATTAGAAAGTTGGAAAAGCATCACGCCAGCGACTACAGCTCCGAGGTGAAGGATCTGAAAAAACAGAAACTTAAACTGAAAGAGGAGATCTACGACATCCTCAAACAACATCCACAATAGACGCCTCGACGAATACCTGGATAAGCAACTTATCCTGCCAGCCCGGCCCGACGCCGGGCTTTTTGTTGCCCGCTTATCAGGAGGCGACCACCGCTTGCGCCCCCTGGCGTCGAAACTCGCTGGGGGTCTGGCCGGTATGACGGCGAAAGGCACTGTTGAAGGTGGACTTGCTGTTGAAACCGGCCCGGTAGCAGACATTGGCCACCGTCTCGTCACTCGCCTGCAGCAGCCGCTTGGCCTCCTCCACCCGATGGCGGTTGAGCCAGTCGTAGAAGTTGCCCCCTGAACAGGCGTTGATGGCACTGGACGCCTGATGAAGGCTCAGACCGCACTCCTCGGCCAGCTTGCCAAGGGAG
The DNA here is from genome assembly GCF_029967615.1 of Aeromonas sp. V90_14. Taxonomy (NCBI): domain Bacteria; kingdom Pseudomonadati; phylum Pseudomonadota; class Gammaproteobacteria; order Aeromonadales; family Aeromonadaceae; genus Aeromonas; species Aeromonas sp. V90_14. The sequence continues at coordinate 61,770 of NZ_JASCAS010000007.1, forward strand.
AGCGCGGGATCCCGGTAGGCACCACGCCCGAGCTGGCGTTCCAGCTCCTCGAACAGGGGGCGCAGGCCGTCATCTCGCACCGGCTCAGAAGCGGCGTCAGTAGCTCGCTCGCGCACGCCCCCCTCCAGCGTGCCGCCCTGCTGGGGCAAGCGGGCATGGGCCAGCACCTGCAGCAGCAGATAGGCGGTGACGGGAGCCTGCAGATAAACGGTAGAGAGCGGCCAGCCGAGCCAGCTCAAGACGATGCGGCCGAGCAACAGCAAGGCCACCAGCAGTTGCAGCCCCTGCAACTGAGCCACCCAGGCCCGCAGCGCCGGCTTGCGGCTGACCACCCCAAGGCGCTGCTGCTGCCACCAGTAAGCCAGCCCCAGCAGGGCGATACAGGCCAGATAGCGATTGCCATAGAGGGTCACCCCGGGCCACAGCGCATCCCCCTGCTTGCCAAGCAGGATCCAGCGCACCTTGTCGGCCCCCGGCAACAACCAGTAGGGCAGCGCCAGAGCGGCAACCAGCAGCATGGGCAAGCCGTGCACCAGCCGGTCACGCCAGCCACCGAGTACCGCCTCCCCCTGCAGAGCCCTGATATAGCCATACAGACAAAACGGCAGCATCACCACCAGGGGATCCGCCAGCTTGAGCAGGTGGGGCCAATGGTGGAACCACTGTTGCTGGTGATAGAGATATTCCAGCGCCTGCAAGCCGCTCAGGCTGAGCAGGGCCAGCAGATAACCGGCAGCGGCATCCCGCCGCATGCGGCGCAGCCAGCCGAGCGTGGCCAGCAGCAACATGCCGGTCAGGCTCAGACTGAGCACGGCGGCCACTTCTTCCCACTGCATATGCGTCCTCCTGCAGGTGCGGCTCCATCGAGCCGTACCTGCTTATCCTTGTTTTTATTGTGTTTTCCAACTCTCGACCGGTTCCATCCAGCGGGGCGACAGCAAACCGGGGCTGTTCTTAAATACCGTCACCTGCGGCTGAAAAGCAACAGAACCATAACAAGTCAGGACCACAGAAGGAACCAAGATGAGAACGCCCTTCCCCCTTACCCTGCTCGGCTGCCTCGCACTGGCCGGCTGCCAGGAGAACAGCAGCGAGCCGGATCCGGCTCGCCACTACGACGTCACCCTCACCTATACGGAGCAGGGTGTTCCCCACATCAAGGCGAACGACTACGCCAGCCTGGGCTTTGGCGCCGGTTATGCCCATGCCGAAGAGAACCTCTGTACCCTGAGCGAGCAGATCATGAAGCTGCGGGGAGAAAAATCCCGCTGGCTGGGAGCGGGGGAGCAGCAGCGCAACCTGCTCTCCGACGTGGGCTATCGTTCGCTCGACCTGCCAGCCCAGGCTGCCGCCCTGTATGGCAGGCTGGCACCGGATGCCCGTCATCTCATCGAAGGGTACGTGGCGGGGTTCAACCACTCACTCAGCAGTCGGGCCGGCCCGGCGGACTACCCCTCTCCCTGTCGCGGGGCCGAGTGGGTCGAACCCATCACCCCGCCCCAGCTGCTGGCCTATCACCTGGATCTCGCCCAGCTGGCCAGCGGCCGCAGCTTTATCGGCGCCATGGCCAGTGCCCAGCCACCCGGCAGCGGCGCACGGGCGCGCACCGCCCTGCCTGTGCCCGAGCAGGATCCCGCCACATTGCTGACCTCAGAGGGGATCGGCAGCAACGGCTGGGCGCTGGGGGCGGATCGCAGCAGCAACGCCAACAGCCTGCTGCTCGGCAACCCCCACTTCCCCTGGGATGGCGAACTCAGATTCTATGAACAGCACCTGCAGATCCCGGGGGAGCTCAACGTGACCGGTGCCACCATGATGGGCTTTCCCGCCATCCTGATCGGCTTCAACGAGCAGCTGGGCTGGACCCACACCGTCTCCCAATCCAAGCGCTTCACCCTCTATCAGCTCACCCTGGACCCCGCCAATCCGCTGCGTTACCGCTACGGCGACCAGTGGCGGGAGATGAGCCAGAAAGCGATCACCGTACAGGTACGCCAGGCTGATGGCAGCCTGCAACCTTATGTCCAGACCGTCTATGCCAGCCACTTCGGCCCCATGGTCAACCTCGCCTCACTCTCGCCCAGCCTGGGCTGGACCAGCAGCAGCGCCATCAGCTTCCGCGATGCCAACGCCGGCAACTACAAGATGCTGGAACAGTGGCTCGCCATGGCCAAGGCCCAGAGCACCCCGGCCTTCTTCGATGCGCTGGCCGAGCATCAGGGGGTGCCCTGGGTCAATACACTGCTGATCGACAAGACGGGTCAGGCCAGCTATGTGGATGCCACCCAGGTACCCCGCCTCGGCACCAAGGCGGAAGCCTGGTGGCGAGCAGCTTCCCAGACGCCACAGCTGGCCCCCATCTGGCTGGATGGCGAGGGCAGCGTGCTGCTGCCGGGCAACGACCCCGATTTCGAGTGGGTCGACAGCGGCCAGACTCGCGTCCCCGGCCTTGTCCCCCTGAGCCAGGCCCCCCGCCAGACTCGCAGCGACTACGTCTACAACGCCAACAGCAGCCACTGGCTGACCAACCTGGCGGCCCCGCTGGAGGGTTACTCCATCCTCTACGGGCCGGAGCAGACGGTGCGCAGCCCGCGAACCCGCTACAACGCCCAGCTCATCAGCACCCCCGACACCATGGGACTGACCGGGAGCGATCGGCGTTTCACCCTGCAGTCGCTGCAACGGGTACTGACCCACAACGGCTCCCTGTTTGCCCGTGAGCTCAGAGAACCCCTGCTGGCCCGCTGTCAGGCACATCCGCTGATCCAGCTGACCAGCGGCCCGCTGGACCTGACGCCGAGCTGCAATGCACTCGCCAACTGGGATGGCGAATATCAGCTGGAGAGCCGCGGCGCCCACCTGATGCGCGAATGGTTGACGGCGTTTCGCACCAGCGGCCACAGAGACATCAAGGATGCCCTGTTCGCCATCCCCTTCGATCCGGCCCATGGCGCCACCACGCCGAGCGGGCTGGCCCCCTGGAGCGGCGCACCGGACCTGGATCCCGCCCTGCTGGCGCTGGCCCAGGCCCAGCAGCGGTTGCAGGCGGCCGGTATCGCGCCGGATGCCGAACTCGGCGCACTGCAATTCGTGCAAAAAGCGGCCGGGCTGACCCCCATAGCGCTGCCGGGAGGCAACTCATTCGAGGGCATGTTCAACATGGTGCAGACCAATCTGCCTTCGCGCAGCAGCTCGGATCTCGCCAACATAGTGACCGGCAAGGCCGTGGCAGGCACCACGCTGCGCAGCCTGGATGACGACGGTGACGGCCAGCCCGAGCTGCGGTATCGCGCCAACTACGGTTCCAGCTTCGTGCTGGCCCTGCAGTTTGATGCCGCCGGCCCCAAGGCGGAGCGCTTCCTGAGCTACGGCCAGTCCCATGACCCCGAGAGCCCGCACTTCACCGATCAGACCGAGCAGTTCGCCCGTCAGCAGTGGCAGCCCATGCGATTCACCGAGCAGGAGATAGCGGCCCACCAGGAGCGCACCCTGCACCTCAAGGTGCTGCGTACAACCAGCCCCTGAGCGAGCCCTGTCAATCCAGTCATAAAAAAAGCGGGCCAGTGGCCCGCTTCGTTTTATGCAGAGTTAACCCCATCCTCACACCGGCGGATGGAAATGGCTGGCCTCGCGGGTGGCCATCTCCTCGTAGGTGGCCCACTTCTGCCACGCCACTTGTTGCGCCACCTGCATCAGCCGCTCGGCCTCCTCCGGATGGCTCTGGGCCAATATCCGATAACGGGTCTCCTCCTGGCGGTATTCGGCAAGCGGAATGGAGGGGCGCAGGCTGTCGAGGCTGAAGGGGTTCTGCCCCGCGCTGCGCAGTACCGGGTTGTAGCGCATCAGCGGCCAGTGACCGGAGGCCACGGCCCGTTTTTGCTGGGTCAGGCCAAACTCCATATCGATACCGTGGGCGATGCAGTGGCTGTAGGCGATGATCAGCGACGGGCCAGGATAGGCCTCCGCCTCACGCAAGGCCTGCAGTGCCTGCTGCGGGTTGGCACCAAAGGCGATGCGGGCAACATAGACGTTGCCGTAGGAGATGGCCTGCAAGGCCACATCCTTCTTGGCCAGCGTCTTGCCCCCCGCCGCGAATTTGGCGACGGCACCGAGCGGGGTCGATTTCGACATCTGACCGCCGGTGTTGGAGTAGACCTCGGTATCCATCACCAGCACGTTCACATCGCGTCCGGAGGCGAGCACATGATCGAGCCCCGCCGAGCCAATGTCATAGGCCCAGCCATCGCCGCCGATGATCCAGACCGAGCGGCGCACCAGCTGATCGATAAGCGACAGCAGCTCGCGAGCCTTGCCGGATTTCACCTCTTCCAACCGCTCCCGCACTTGCGCCACCCGGGTGCGCTGGGCGCGGATCTCCGACTCTAGCCGCTGCGGGGCGCTGACAAGTGTCTCCACCAGCTCGACCCCGATCTCCCCCTTCATCGCCTGCAAGGCTGCCACCGCCTGACCGTGATGCTGATCGGCGGTGAGGCGAAAACCAAAGCCGAACTCGGCGTTGTCCTCGAACAGCGAGTTCGACCAGGCCGGCCCCTTTCCTTCGCCATTCTTGGCCCACGGCGTGGTCGGCAGGTTGCCGCCATAGATGGAGGAGCAGCCGGTGGCATTGGCCACCAGCATGCGATCGCCAAACAGCTGGGTCAGCAGCTTGAGATAGGGGGTCTCGCCACAGCCGGCGCAGGCACCGGAGAACTCGAACAGGGGCTCGAGGAACTGGGTGCCGCGCACCGTGGAGAAATCCACCCGCTCGCGGGCCGGCCACGGCAGGCTCTCGAACCAGCGCAACGCCTGTTTCTGGCCAGCCAGATGCGGAGCCTTGTCCATCATGGCGATGGCCCGCTCCCCTTCATGGCTCTCATCCGCCCCAGCCCGAACCGGACAGGCCTGCACGCACTGACCGCAGCCGGTGCAATCTTCCGGATAGAGCTGCAATGTGTAGCGGCTGTCGGGGAAGCCCTTGGCGGTGACGGGCACCGACTGCGCCGCCTCGGGGGCGCTCGCCAGCCAGTCCTGATGGTAGAACTTGGCCCGCAGCGCCGCGTGGGGGCAGACGAAGACGCAGTTGCCGCACTGGATGCAGATATCGGAGTGCCAGATGGGGATCTCGCGGGCGATATCCCGCTTCTCGAAGCGGCTGGTGGCGGTGGGGTAAGTACCGTCCACCGGCAGCATGGAGACCGGGATGCGATCGCCGCGCCCCGCCAGCATCTCGCCGGTGACCCGCTGGACAAACTCGCTGCCACCCGGTGCCAGCGGCAGCGGATAGTCGCTGAGCTGCTCCTCACCGGCCGGGATCGCCACCTGATGGAGATGGGCCAGGGTGTCGTCCACCGCCGCGAAGTTGCGCGCCACCACCTCGGGCCCCTTGCGGGCATAGCTCTTCTCGATGCTCTCCTTGATGAGCGCGATCGCCTCGTCCCGCGGCAAGATACCGGCCAGGGCGAAGAAGCAGGTCTGCATGATGGTGTTGATGCGATTGCCCATGCCGTTGCGCTCGGCCACCCGATCGCCGTCGATGCAATAGAGCTGGATATCGAGGGCGCGGATGCGGGCGCGCAGCCGCTCGGGCAGCTCGGCCCAGACCCGGTCAGGCTCATGGGGAGCATTGAGCAGCAGGGTCGCCCCCTCGGCGGCGAACTCCAGCAGATCCACAGATTCGACAAAGCCCCACTGGTGGCAACCGATAAAGCTCGCCTGCTCGACAAGCCAGGGGGCGTCGATGGGCTCGGGGCCGAAGCGCAGGTGGGAGACGGTGCGCGAGCCCGACTTCTTGGAGTCGTAGACGAAGTAGCCCTGGGCGTGGAAGCCCTCCAGCTCACCGATGATCTTGATGCTGTTCTTGTTGGCACCGACCGTGCCATCGGCGCCGAGGCCGAAGAAGAGCGCCCGCACCCGACTGGCGGGCTCCAGATCGCCGATGGGGTGCCAGGCCAGACTGAGGCCCGACACGTCATCCACAATCCCCACGGTAAAGCGGGGGCGCGGCGCATCACAGGCCAGCTCCTCGAACACAGCCGCGCACATGGCGGGGGTGAACTCCTTGGAAGAGAGGCCGTAGCGGCCACCACTGAGCCAGGGCAGCCGCTTGATAAGACCGCGCTGCAAGCCGTCGATGAGGGCGCTCTGCACATCCAGCAGCAGCGGCTCGCCACCGGCGCCCGGTTCCTTGGTGCGATCCAGCACCGCCATGCGTCGCACGCTCTCGGGCAGCGCATCGAGCAGCGCCTGCACCGGGAAGGGGCGATAGAGGCGAATGACCAGCACCCCGGTCTTGCGATCCTGCCGGTTGAGCCAATCCACAGTCGTGCGGGCGGTGGCCGCCCCCGACCCCATCAACACGATGACGTCGGTGGCATCGGGGGCGCCGTGATACTCCACCAGCCGGTAGTGACGGCCGGTCAACTCGCCGAGGCTCTCCATGCACTGCTGCACCCGTGCCGGCACCGCCTCGTAGAAGGGGTTGACGCTCTCGCGGGACTGGAAATAGGTATCCGGGTTCTGGGCGGTGCCGCGCATCACCGGATGATCCGGGTTGAGCGCCCGCGCGCGGTGGGCGCGTACCCAGTCGTTGTCGATAAGGGCGCGGATCTCATCTTTGTGCAGCGCGACTATCTTGTTCACCTCGTGGGAGGTGCGGAACCCGTCGAAGAAGTGAATAAAGGGCACCCGGCACTGCAGGGTGACGCTATGGGCGACCAAGGCCAAGTCCTGCGCCTCCTGCACCGAGCCGGAGGCGAGCATGGCAAAGCCGGTGCTGCGCGCCGCCATCACGTCCTGATGGTCGCCAAAAATCGACAACCCCTGCGCCGCCAAGGATCGGGCCGCCACATGGAACACCGCCGAGGTCAATTCACCGGCGATCTTGTACATGTTGGGCAGCATCAGCATCAGCCCCTGACTGGCAGTGAAGGTGGTGGCCAGTGCCCCCGCCTGCAGGGCGCCGTGTACCGTACCGGCCGCTCCCCCTTCGCTCTGCATCTCCACCACCGTGGGGATGTTGCCCCACAGGTTGGTCTGCCCCTCCGCGGCCCAGGCGTCGGCCAGTTCGGCCATGGTCGAGCTCGGGGTGATGGGGTAGATGGCACACACTTCGCTCAGCTGATATGCCACCCGGGCCGCGGCTTCGTTGCCGTCGACCATGATCAATTCATGTTTCATTGGGACACCTCCGGTTGGCGCAGCTCGATGGCGTGGCAGGGACACTGGTCATGGCAGGCACCGCAGCCGGTGCAGAGTTCGGCATCCACCTGATACCCCAGACCCGGCCCCAGCTTGGCGATGGCCTGCTCGGGGCAACTGCCATAGCAGCCGTCGCACTCGAAGCAGTTGCCGCAGGAGTAGCAGCGCGCCGCCTCGTAGCGGGCCGCCGTCTCGTCCAGTCCGCCGATGACCTCGCCAAAGTCGTCCCGCGCCGAGGGCGGTTTGACCGGCTGGCTGCTGGCGGGGGCATGGGTCTGGAACCAGAGCTGCAACTGCTCGGGCCCCACCAGAGGGTAGGAGAGCGGCTTGTGGTAGAGGCGACCGCGCAGCCAGGCATCCATATGGCGCGCCGCCTTCTTGCCGTGGCCGGTGGCGATGGTGACGGTGCGCTCGGAGGGCACCATGTCACCGCCGGCAAACAGACCCGGCACATCCGTCATCAGGTTCTCGCCAACCTGCACCACCCCCTCCTTGTTGACCCGCACTCCAGGGATGCTCTCCAGCACGCTCAAGTCCACCTCCTGACCCAGCGCCAGAATGAGGGAGTCCGCTTCGAGGGTTTCAAACTGGCCGGTGGGCACCGGCTTGCCCTCGGCATCCAGCGCCATCACCTCCACTTCGATACTGGTGCTGTCGAGCTGGCGGATGGTGCGCAGCCAGTTGATCTTGATCCCCTCCTCCTCGGCCTCGTCGGCCTCGAAGGCGTGGGCCGGCATATGGTCCCGGTCGCGGCGGTAGATGATCATCGCCTCCTCGACCCCGAGGCGGCGGGCGGTACGGGCCGCGTCCATGGCGGTGTTGCCGCCGCCGTAGATGGCTACTCGTCGTCCCAGTTTGGGTGGCGGCAAGCCCTGTTCCTCCGCCAAGCTCGCCTGCTCGAGAAAGCTCACCGCATCGAGGATCTTGCCCGCCTCGCGGGCCGGAATGTCGACCCGCTTGGCCAGATGGGCGCCGATGGCCATGAAGACGGCGTCAAAGCCCCCCTCATCGCGCGCCTTGAGCACGTCTTCCACCTTGTGGTTGAGGGTCAGCGTCACCCCGGCGGCGACGATGCGGGCCACCTCCCTGTCCAGCATGTCACGGGGCAGGCGGTAGGCGGGAATGCCAAAGCGCAGCATGCCGCCGGCGAGCGGGCCCGCCTCGCGGATCTCCACCTGATGGCCGAGCCGGTTGAGGTGCCAGGCGCAGGAGAGGCCGGAGGGGCCGGCACCGATCACCAGCACCTTCTTGCCGCTGGCGGGCGCGGGCGGCGCAGGCTGCCAGCCACGGGCCAGCGCCTCGTCGCCGAGGAAGCGTTCGATGGCATGAATGGAGACGGCATCATCCACCTGGGCACGGTTGCAGGCCGTTTCGCAGGGGTGATAACAGACCCGCCCGTGGACCGCAGGCAGGGGATTTTCTTCGATCAGTCGTTGCCAGGCCGCCTCAAAGCGGCCCGCTTCGGCCAGGGCAAGCCAGGCCTGGATGTTCTCGCCAGCCGGGCAGGCATGGTTGCAAGGTGGCAGGGCCGGCCGCCAAACGGGTAGCCGAGTACGGACCGGGCCTGTTCCCGTTTTCTGGGAGAGATCCGGCAGTGGGGTCATATCCAGTTGTTTGCTCATACATTGCTTTCTTCTTTTTGTGTGACAGGCCCCATCCGAATGCGCTTGATACCGTTTTGCCTGGGCAGACGGTGGCCGGAGGGGGAAGAAGCGAAAGCGTTAGAAACTGGAAGCTGACTCGATAATGGACTGATTTGTGTACCGAATGACGGATCAGGATCAAAAAATGTTGCACTTTATGAGGTATGGAGTGCACAACGTGACCCGTGTAACATCTTGCCCGTCTGCAGGAGTCACTGCTCGGGCTCGCGCCCCGCAAGCAACACCACGCCGTTCTCCGGCCCCGTGAGCCGGGCGCATCAGGCCGCCCCCCTGCAACGATTGCTGCACGGAACAGCTCCCGTTATCTTGTCTCCTGCACTGGAACCACCACAGCACAAGGACCCGGCCATGCCCAAGCTCGCCAGCATTCATCTCTACCCCATCAAGTCGACGGCAGGCATGCCACTGACCCGCGCCCTGGTCACCGAAGAGGGGCTGCAGGGGGATCGCCGCTACATGGTGGTCAAGCCGGACGGCAGCTTCATCACCGCCCGCACCCATCCCCAGTTGCAGCAGGTAGTCGCCACCCCCCTCGAGGGCGGTCTGCAGCTGCGCTATCCGGGCCTTGAGCCCCTCATCCTGCAAGAGCGGGAGTTTTCCCGCACGCCCCGAGCCACCGGAGTCTGGAGCGACAGCTTCAGCGCCCTGCAGACCCAGCCCCAGGCCGATCAGTGGCTGAGCCAGGTGGCGGGGGAGCCGGTTCAGCTGCTCTGGCTCGGTGAAGAGTCCGCCCGCTTTCGGGAGAAGACCGGCACCCGGGTCAGCTTTGCCGATGGCTATCCGCTGCTGCTGATAAGCCAGGCTTCTTTGGAGGATCTCAACCTGAGATCCGACGCGCTGCACCAGATGAGCCAGTTTCGTACCAACCTGGTGGCGAGCGGCACCCTCCCCTTCGAGGAGGACGGCTGGAAACGGATCCGCATCGGCGAGGTGGAGTTTCGGATCGCCAAGCCCTGCAGCCGCTGCATCATGACCACGGTGGAGCCTGGCACGGATCGCTTCAATGCCCTCAAGGAGCCGCTGGCTACCCTCACCCGCTACCGGCGCGGTGAGGATGGCGAGGTCTACTTCGGCCAGAACCTGGTGGCCCTCAACGAGGGCTGGATTGAGGCGGGCAGCGAGATCGAGGTGCTGGAACGCACCCGCGCCCCCGTCTACCCCAACGCGGCCCCGAAAAAACGGGAGCTGGTGTGCGTGGCCCGCGAGCCACTGGCGCGGGATCTGGAGACCTTCTGGTTCGAGGCGGCCGATGGCGAGCCCCTGCCCGACTATCTGCCGGGCCAGCATCTGCCCATCAGTCTGGACATTGGCCTGGGTCTGCGGCGCGAGCGTCTGCAGCGCCGCTATACCCTGAGCTCCACCCCGGAGCGGCCCGAGCGTTACAGCATCAGCGTCAAGAAGGTGGGGGGCGGTCGCATCTCCCACTGGCTGCACCAGCAGTTGCAACCCGGTGACCGTCTGCTGGCCGCAGCGCCGGCCGGCGAGTTTCACTTAGGCACCGGGCGCTCCCTGCTGCTGCTCTCGGCAGGCTCCGGGGTCACTCCCATGCTCTCCATTGCCCGCACTCTGGCCTTGCGCGGGGAGCTCGGCGACGTGCACTTCATGCACCTGTGCCGCAGCGAGGCGGACATTCCCGCCGCCAGCGAACTGCACGCCCTGGCGCAGCAGGGGATGACCCTCACCCTGATCCTGAGCCAACCCGAGGCGCACTGGCAGGGGCTCAAGGGGCGACTCGGCGATGAGCACCTCAAGCAGGTCAAGCAGCTTGCCAAACGGGAGGTGTTTATCTGCGGCCCCCACGGCTTTATGGCCGATGCGGCCGCCAGACTGACCGACCTTGGCGTGCCCGCCGCACGGATCCGCCAGGAGAGCTTTGGCGGCGCCATCCTCTCGGTGGCGCGCCCCCACCAGGCGGTGCAACTGCGCATCGGCAAGCAGAGTTTTGCCGGCAACAATCAGGGTACCGTGCTGGATCAGGCCCACAAGCAAGGGGTGGATCTGCCCTGGAGCTGCCGCGCCGGCATCTGCGGCAGCTGCATGCAGACCCTGCTCGCGGGCGAGGTGGATCACCCCGATGCCCCGGCCATCACCGCCGCCGAACGGGCCGAGGGCAAGATCCTCACCTGCTGCGCCGTGCCGCTCACCGACCTTGTCATCAAATAAGGTGATCGAGCAGCGATAACCCCACCGGCCGGGTGCCCGCTCCCGGCCGTTTTCTCCCTGTTTTGGTACGTTTTCCCTCGCCTCCACCTTTTCGCCAAACCCCCGCAACCTTGCCGGGCCCCGCTCCTATACTCACAGCAACAACAACAAAACCCCTCCGACGTAGCGGCTTTTGCCGTCTGACCAAGGGGGTTATCCGGTGAGAATAAGGACGCTCAAACCATGGAACAGAACAGACCCGCCTTTCAGCTCAATCTGCTGCTCTCCGTCATCACCCTGATCCTGCTGTCGCTGGTGTTTTTCGCCTACAGCTGGTCGGGAAAACAGATGGAACAGAGCTATCAGCAACGCTACCAATCCTATCTGCTGGCCGATGAACTGCGGCAATCCTCCGACGATCTGACCCGCCTCGGCCGCACCTACGTGATCACCAAGGATCCCGCCTACGAGCAGCAGTACATGCGGATCCTGGCCATTCGCAACGGGGAACAGAACCGGCCACAGGGCTACAACCGCATCTATTGGGACTTCGTCGCCGCCAACGGCCAGAATCCGCGGCCCGACAGCCAGGTTCGTCGTGGCCTCATCGACCTGATGAAGGACACCGGCTTTACCGAAGAGGAGCTGGCCAAGCTCAACGAGGCCAAGAACAACTCGGATGCCCTGGTCAACACCGAGGTGGCCGCCTTCAAGCTGGTGCAGCAGACAGACGGCGATCTGGCCGCCAACCAGCAAAAGGCCATCGCCATGATGCATGACAAGGCCTATCACCAGAACAAGGGGCGCATCATGTCCCCCATCGACGACTTCTACATCCTGATGGAACACCGCACCCAGCAGGCGGTGGACGATGCCGCCAGCCAGTCCGCCATGCTGCGCTACCTGTTCATCGCGCTGGGTCTGGTGTTGATGTTCTTCCTCTGGCGCACCTACAAGGCGCTGCTCGACCTGGTCGGCACCTCGGTCGACCAGCTCAGAAGCGATCTCAACCACCTGGCAGAGGGGGACTTCTCCCAACCCATCAAGGTGCCGGCCGGTGCCAAGGAGAGCCTGATCGGCCTGCTCGCCACCATGCAGGGCACCCTCAAGGGGATCATCGCCCAGGTCTCCCACTCCAGCGAAGAGCTCTCCGGCTCGGCCGACAGCATCGCCCAGATAGCGGAGCAGACCGCCCAGTTCGCCACCTCCCAGCAGACCAGCACCCAGACCATGGCAGCCGCCATCGAGGAGCTGGTGGTGAGCATCAGCCACCTCTCTGACAACGCCACCCACGCCGACGAGCTGAGCAAGGTCTCCGCCAACACCCTGGCGGAAGGCTCCGGGGTCATCAAGCAGACCCTCGACAGCATCCAGAGCATCTCGGACACCGTCTCCAACGCCGCCAGCAGCATCGCGGATCTCAACAGCCACACCCAGCAGATCTCGGAGATCATCGAGGTGATCCGCGGCATCGCCGATCAGACCAACCTGCTGGCGCTCAACGCTGCCATCGAGGCGGCCCGGGCCGGTGAGCAGGGGCGCGGCTTCGCGGTGGTGGCCGACGAGGTGCGCAACCTCGCCAGCCGCTCGGCCGCCTCCACCCAGCAGATCACCGGTATGATCGGCAAGATCCAGAGCGGGGCGGATGCCTCCATCCGCAGCATGGAGAACACGGTCAACAACGTCTCCCGCGGGGTGAGCCTGGCCAGCCAGACCGGCGAGGCCATCGCCAGCATCCAGAACCACGCATCCAACCTGACCGGCCTGATGGGGGAGATCAGCCACACCCTGCGCGAGCAGTCCACCGCCGCCAACGAGGTGGTCTCCACCGTCGGCAACATCACCTCCCTCTCCGAGCAGTCGGGGGACGCTGCCCGCCACGTCTCGCAGGAGGCCGCCAAGCTCAAGCAGCTGTCACGGCTGCTGCGCCAGGAGATGGCCCACTTCAAGCTGTAGCTGCACGCACAAAGCAAAACGGCTGCCCGAGGGCAGCCGTTTTCATTGGTACGGTACGCTTAACCGCGCAGGGCGGCGATGCGCTGCTCGATGGGCGGGTGGCTCATGAACAGCTCGCTCATGGAGCGCTTGCCGTTGATGCCAAACGCCATCATGGAGCCTTCCAGCTGCGGCTCTGCACCGCGGGAGAGGCGCTGAAGGGCTGCGATCATCTTGTCGCGACCGGCCAGCTTGGCGGCACCGGCGTCGGCGCGGAATTCACGCTGACGGCTGAACCACATGACGATGATGGAGGCCAGCACGCCGAACAGCATCTCCAGCACGAACACGGTGATCATGTAGGCAAAACCACCGGTGCTGCTGCTCTCTTCGTCGTTGTTGGAGCTGAAGAAGTTGCTGATGACGCCAGCCACGATGCGGGCGAAGAACATCACGAAGGTGTTCACCACCCCCTGGATCAGGGTCAGGGTCACCATGTCGCCGTTGGCCACGTGGCTCACCTCGTGGGCCAGCACGGCTTCCGCCTCGTCACGGCTCATGCTGTAGAGCAGACCGGACGACACGGCCACCAGCGAGTCGTCACGGCGGGCGCCGGTGGCGAAGGCGTTCATCTCGGGGGAGTCGTAGATCCCCACTTCCGGCATCTTGATGCCCGCTTCACGGGCCTGACGGGCCACGGTACTGACCAGCCAGTGCTCGGTCTCGTTACGGGGTTGCTCGATGACCTGGACGCCATAGCTGCGCTTGGCCATCCACTTGGACATCAGCAAGGAGATAAAGGAACCCCCAAAACCGAACACGGCGCAGAACACCAACAGACCGGAAATGCTGGACTTGTTGATCCCCAGAACCGAGAACAGGATATTGAGTACCACCCCCAGCACCAGCATGACGGCCAGGTTGGTCACCAGGAATAGCATAATTCGCTTCATATTGACTCCTTGTGAGATATGGACGCGTGGCCCGTCACCAGTTCGCTGCCGGTCGGGCCACACCTGTCACGCATAATAGACAGTTTCTATGAATGTTCGCTGAATGTCGGATTCAGAGCAGGGGCGAAATGTCGAGTCGCCCGCGCAGATCAGCCTCGAGCGGATTGTTTACAAAGGGTATTTCACCCAAAAACGGAGCCGGCAGCAAGCCCCGCAGGGTGTCCAGATTCTCCTGATAGTGGCTCATGGAGCCGTGCAGCCGGTTGATGACCCAGCCCGCCACCGGCAGGTTGTTGTTACGAACGGCGGCGAAAGTGAGCAGGGCATGGTTGAGACAGCCCAGTTTGGCCCCCACCACCATGATGACTGGCATGTTCTCCTGCTTGACCCAGTCCGACAGCAGGTGCTTGCGATCGAGCGGCAGGAACCAGCCCCCCGCCCCCTCCACCACCACCAGCTCGGCCCCCGCCTGTTCAATCTGACGCAGCCCGTCCGACAACCCCTTCAGGGTAATGGCATCGCGCGCTTCGCTGGCGGCGATATGGGGCGCGATGGGCGGCTCGTAGGCGTAGGGGTTGACCAGATCGTAGGGCAGCGACAGGCTCGCCGCCTCCTGCAGCAGCACGGCATCAAGATTGCGCAGCCCGTCCGGGGTGCGGGCACAGCCGGCGGAGATGGGTTTGTAGCCGGCGCAACGCAGACCGTGCGCGGCGAACTCCAGCAACAGGGTACGGGCGACCAGCGTCTTGCCCACATCGGTATCGGTGCCGGTGACGAAGAAGGATTTGACCATGATGACTCCTCAATACGGGGCCGCTGCCCGGGCTCGCAATGGCGGGCAGCGGCTTCTCAATTCTCTCGGCCCATGAGACCGGTTAGCGGCGGATCAGCTGGCCGAGGCACACCTGATAGCTGGCGGCCAGCAGGCCGTCCGGTTGGCGATGGGCTTCATAGGCCTGGCTCAGACGCTGCAGACGCTGGCGGCTGCCAAGGCCGGTATGACGCTCGTCATTGACCTGGCTGGCGCCGATCCCCTTGAGATCGCGCAGCAAACCGTTGAGCTCGGGGTAGCCGAGCGACCAGGTCAGGCTCTCCAGCGCAGGAGCAACAAAACCGCCGGCGGCGATGGCATGCTGCAATTGTGGCAGGCTGAGGAAGCGATTGACATGATCACACTCGTCAACCGTGCGCCAGGCCTCACGCAATTGCCAAAGCGACTCGGCCAGCAGGGTGGAGAACAGCAGCCGGCCGCCGGGTTTGAGCACCCGGTGCAGCTCGGCAAAGGCCTGGGCCGGCCGTTCGCACCACTGCAGCGCCAGGCTGGAGAAGACCCAATCAAACGTCTCGTCGGCAAAGGGGAGCTGCTCGGCATCGCCGCACAGCAGGCGGGCGCCGCTGCCGCGAAGGGCCGCCTGCGCCAGCATGCCGGGGGCCAGATCCAGCCCGGTCAGCTCGCTGCAGCGCTCGGCCAACGCCGGCAGAAAGAAGCCGGTGCCGCAGCCCAAATCGAGCCCGCAGCCCCGACGCTCCTCACGTACACCAGCCGCGCTCATCAGCTCGAGCAGCGCCAGCCCCACCTCCTGCTGAAAACGGGCATGGGCGTCGTAGTGACGGGCCGCCGCCCCGAAACGGCGGGCGAGCTGCGCCTTGTCCACCGTTTGAAAACGCTCAGCCATGGCAAGCCTCCCCAACCGTTGCCGCTGCAGGGCAAACCCCCAAGGCATCAAGCAGGCGATCCACATCCAGCTCGCGGTGGGCTGCACTCAAAGTAATGCGCAGCCGGGCCGTACCGACCGGCACCGTGGGCGGGCGGATGGCGCTCACCCAGACGCCGCGATCCCGCAGTTGCTCGGCCAGCTGCAGGGTGGCTCTGCTCTCCCCCACCAGCAGCGGCTGGATCGGGGTATCGCTCGCGCCAAGCTGCCAACCCAGCGCCTGCCCCCCTTGCCGGAAGCGGGCGATCAGCTGACCAAGATGGGCGCGGGCCTCATCGGCGGCACGCACCAGCTCGATGCTTTTGCTGACTGCGCAAGCCTGCGCCGCCGGCATATGGGTGCTGTAGACATAGTGGCGGGCGAAGTTGACCAGATACTCCACCAGCTCGCGGCTGCCGCCGACAAAGGCACCGGCGACGCCAAGCGCCTTGCCAAAAGTGCCCATCTGGATGTGTACGCTGGCCGGGTTAACCCCCTGCGCCGCCAGGGTGCCGCGCCCCTCGGGCCCCAGCACGCCGAGACCATGGGCATCGTCGATCATCAGCCAGTTGCCGCTCTGGGCGGCCAGGGCGGCGAGCTCGCGCCAGGGGCCCTGATCCCCGTCCATGCTGAACACCCCTTCCGAAACGATCAGTCCGCGATTTGGCTCAAGCTGCCGTTCAAGGGCCGCCATATCGTTGTGGGCAAAGCGCTTCATCTTGCAGGGGAGCTGGCTGCCCATCTCCTGCAGGGAGGCGTGGTTGAGTTTGTCCTGCCACAGCAGGTGCTCCTTGCCAAGCAGCGCTTTGAGCACCGCCTGATTGGCCGAAAAACCGCAGTTGAAAAGCAGTACCGCCTCCACCCCGAGCCATTCGGCCAGGGTTTCCTCCAGCTGTTGGTGGGCACGGCTGTAACCGGTCACCAGCGGCGAGGCGCCGGCGCCCGCGCCATAGCGCTCAACCCCCGCTTTGAAGGCAGCCTTGATGGCTGGGTGATCCGCCAGCCCCAGATAGTCGTTGGCAGAAAAGTTGAGGTAGTCGCGCCCCGCCACCCTGAGCCGTCCGCCACTCGCCCCGTCGGTCACGACGCGGCTGCGTAGCAGGCCGGCCTGCTCGCGCTCGACCAGCGCCGCGCCCAACCCAAAGGGGCCCGTTACTGCAGGGCCGTTCATGACTGCGCGGCCCCGGCTCGGGGGCGGGTGGCGTCATAAAAGAGATCGCTTGGTTCGCTCTGGCGGCTCATCTCGGCCAGCAACTCCTCTTCTTGTACCTGATCCGGCTTCTGGGCCCGCTGGGCGGGACGAATGCCGAGCCGCTTGAACAGCTGCATATCGCTGTTTTCGTCCGGGTTGGGGGTGGTCAGCAGCTTGCAGCCATAGAAGATGGAGTTGGCGCCCGCCATAAAGCACATGGCCTGCATCTGCTCGTTCATCTTCTCCCGCCCGGCGGAGAGGCGCACATGGGAGGCCGGCATCATGATCCGCGCCACGGCGAT
This sequence comes from Aeromonas sp. V90_14, assembly GCF_029967615.1. NCBI lineage: Bacteria > Pseudomonadati > Pseudomonadota > Gammaproteobacteria > Aeromonadales > Aeromonadaceae > Aeromonas > Aeromonas sp. V90_14. The sequence goes on from NZ_JASCAS010000007.1 coordinate 78,849, forward strand.
GGTGCGGATAAATTCGAACGGATCGAGGTTCTCCTGATCCTCCAGCGGCGTCCCCTTTACCTTGACCAGCATGTTGATGGGCACACTCTCCGGGTGGCGCGGCAGGTTGGCGAGCGCCATCAGCAGACCCGCCCGATCTTTTGCCTGCTCACCCATGCCGACGATGCCGCCGGAGCAGACCTTCATACCGGCACTGCGCACATGTTCCAGCGTATCGAGCCGATCCTGATAGGTACGGGTGGAGATGATCTCGCCGTAAAACTCCGGCGAGGTGTCGAGGTTGTGGTTGTAGTAATCGAGCCCTGCGGCCCCCAGACGCGCCGCCTGATCGGCGGTGAGCATCCCGAGCGTCATGCAGGTCTCCATGCCGAGCCCGCGCACCTCCTCGATCATCCGGATGATGTAGGGCATGTCCTTCTCTTTGGGGTTGCGCCAGGCGGCCCCCATGCAGAACCGGGACGAGCCGTTGGCCTTGGCTTCGCGGGCCCGCTCCAGCACCTTCTCCACCTCCATCAGCCGTTCGGCCTCAAGGCCGGTGTGATAACGGGCGCTCTGGGGGCAGTATTTGCAATCTTCCGGGCAGGCACCGGTCTTGATGGAGAGCAGGGTGCTCACCTGCACTTCGTTCGGGTCAAAGTGGGCGCGGTGGACGCTCTGGGCCTGAAACAGCAGATCGTTGAATGGCAGGGCAAACAGGGCCTGAACCTCGGCGAGCGTCCAGTCATGACGAAGGGCGTGACCGCCCGTGGTGAGAGCATTCATACATGGCTTCCAATTGTTATAAGTGGGATCCTGCGCCGCCAGCTTGCATGGGCAAACACAGAAGCCGCCACCCGGCCTGCACCCGAGTCGGGTTGCACGCAGCCAAGTGGCTGAAATTGTTGGCTAGTGTAGAGAGCGCGCGTAGACTGTCAACACCGACCAGATCAAACCAATTGACAACAGAACATAAGATGACCAATCAAGAATTCGACCTGCACCACGTCTGGCACCCCTATACCTCCCTCACCTATCCCCTGCCCTGCTATGAAGTGGCCAGCGCCAGGGGAGTGACCCTCACTCTCAGCGACGGCCGCGAGCTGGTGGATGGCATGAGCTCCTGGTGGGCTTGCGTGCACGGCTATCAGGTACCGGAGCTCGATGCGGCCGCCACTGCCCAGCTTGGCAAGATGTCCCACGTGATGTTTGGCGGCCTCACCCACGCCCCCGCCGTCGATCTGTGCCGCAAGCTGGTGGAGATCACCCCAGCCAAGCTGGATCGGGTATTTCTGGCGGACTCCGGCTCGGTGGCGGTAGAGGTGGCGCTCAAAATGGCGCAGCAGTACTGGCACGCCAAGGGGACGCCCAGGGCCAAATTTGTCGCCCTGCGCGGCGGCTATCACGGCGATACCTTCGGCGCCATGAGCGTCTGCGATCCGGACGGCGGCATGCACGAGCTCTACAAGGGCTTCCTGCCCGAGCACCATTTTGTCGAAGCGCCGAGCTGCCGCTTCCACGCCGAGTGGGACGAGCAGTGCGTGGTGGAGCTCGCCACCCTGGTGGCGGACCATCACGAGGAGATCGCCGCCATCGTGCTCGAACCCATAGTGCAGGGTGCCGGCGGCATGCGCTTCTACCATCCCCGCTACCTGCAGTGGGTACGCGCCCTGTGCGACGAGTTCGGCCTGCTGCTGATTGCCGACGAGATCGCCACCGGCTTTGGCCGCACCGGCCAGCTGTTTGCCTGCGACTGGGCCGGCATCAGCCCCGACATCATGTGTCTGGGCAAGGCGCTCACCGGCGGCTACCTGACGCTGTCGGCTACGCTCACGACCGAGCATGTGGCTCGCTCCGTGTGTGACGGGAAGGCCGGCGTCTTCATGCATGGGCCGACCTTCATGGGCAACCCGCTTGCCTGCGCGGTGGCCAACGCCTCCATCGATCTGCTGCTGGCCTCGCCGTGGCAGGAACGGGTGCGCGCCATCGAACATCAACTCAAAACCGAACTGGTGGAACTGACCCTGCACCCGGCGGTGGCGGATGTGCGGGTGCTTGGCGCCATCGGGGTGGTGGAGATGAAGGAGCGGGTGGACGTGGCGCGCATCCAGCGCAAGTTCGTCGAACTGGGTGCCTGGATCCGCCCGTTTGGCAAGCTGGTCTATCTGATGCCCCCCTTCGTCATCAGCCCGGCACAATTAACCGTGCTGACCAACGCCATCACCGCCGCCATCCACAGCGGCGAGTTCTGAGTCAGACGTGGCAGGCCCTGCCCGACCAGGCAGGGTCTTTTGACTCTTTTTCATCAGAATGTGAGCGAGACACCAGACCCGGGCGGCCAAGACGCGTAGACTGCGCGGGTTTTACCCAACAGATGTACCGTTCCCATGCGCCTCTCCATTGCTGCCAAAATCAACTTCTTCCTGCTGTTCATCTTCTCCATGGTGCTGGTGTTCTCCGCCGCCTACCAGGCGGTGCGCGAGCGCGACCTGATCCTGACCCTCATCAAGGAGCAGAGCCGCGAGCAGACCGAGGCCTACTTCGACGGCCTCAACATGCTGATGCTGACCGGCAAGATGGATGCCCGCGACACCCTGCGCGGCAAGTTTCTCGAGCACGCCCACGTGGAGGATGCCCGCATCGTGCGCAGCGAGGCGGTGAGCAAGCAGTACGGGGTTGGCCACCAGAGCGAGCAGCCCAAGGACAGGTTCGATGAGCTGGCACTGGCGGGCAAGGGCAGCCTGGAGGTGGTGCACGACGGCATGCACAGCAAGCTGGTGGTGACCCGCCCGCTGCTGGCCAAGAAGGATTTTCGCGGCACCGACTGCACCAGCTGCCACCTGGTGCCGGAGAATACCGTGCTGGGGGCGGTGCGCTTTGACTACTCCCTCGACACCCTGTTTACCCGGGTCGAGCAGAACATCCTCACCTCGGCGCTGAGCCTCACCGTCATCTTCGGCCTGGGACTGCTGCTGACCCTCTGGGTCATCCGCACCTGGATCGTCCGCCCCCTCAACCAGCTGACCCGCTCCATGGAGGAGGCCACCGACCTGCACGACTTCGGCCACCGGCTGGAAGGGGATGAAGGGGACGAGATTGGCCGGGTGGCGCTGGCCTACAACCAGATGCTCGACAGCGTGGAGCGTCAGCTCGGCAAACGGCCCGTCGAGCCGATGGAGGGGAGCGAGCAGAAGGCGACAGAGAGAAGAAAAGAGGGCTAGCCCAGGTAGTAGAACAGCAGACTGGCGATCAGGATCAGCAGCAAGATGGTCAGGTGCACCCGCCCCGTATCCTCCTGCCGCCGGCAGCGTCGGCGCTCCGCCAGCAGCACCGCCAGGGTCAGCAGGCAGCAGCCCCAGAGCCCGTGCAGCAGCCAGGGGGTGAGCAGGGGATCCCAGCTCTGGCGAACCCTGACCCCGCCATAGACCAGAAAACCGTAGGCCGTCTGCGGTCTGGCGAAGTGGTAGAGGGAGAGCAGGACGATAAAGCCGCCCCAGCAGAGCATCACCAGCCCCTGCAACACCCGTGTCAGCCGGTCCGGCCCCCGTCGCCGCTCTTTCACGTCCATCCCCCGTTACATTGGCCCGCCAATCCGCCGATAGGCGCCGAAATCCCCCCCAGAGTCCGACATTTTTGCTTGTTTATCAAACCTGCGCGGGTAAGATTGACGGCTTAGTCTGCCATGATGGGCCAAGATTGCCCGGGCCAGACCCCAAGTGTTGCAAATAGCGCAGCAAGAACAAGCTGGAGACAATATTTCGATGACGCACGCATCCGTAGTAGATGTGCTGACCGGTAAGTATGCGGTCGGCACCACCCAGACAGTCAAAGGGTGGATCCGGACCCGCCGCGATTCCAAGGCGGGGATCTCATTTTTGGCCATCTCCGATGGCTCCTGTTTCCATCCGGTACAGGCAGTCGTCCCCAATACCCTGGCCAATTACGAGAATGAAGTGCTGCGTCTGACCACGGCTTGCTCGGTGGAAGTGACCGGTCTGGTAGTCGAGTCCCAAGGCAGCGGCCAGGCGTTCGAACTGCAGGCCACCGACGTCAAGGTAGTGGGCTGGGTCGAAGATCCGGATACCTACCCCATGTCCGCCAAGCGTCACAGCATCGAATACCTGCGCGAGCAGGGCCACCTGCGAGCTCGTACCAACGTGGTCGGCGCCGTGACCCGGGTACGCAACTGCCTCTCCCAGGCCATTCACCGCTTCTTCCACGAGCAGGGTTATCTGTGGATTGCAGCGCCGCTCATCACCGCCTCCGACACCGAAGGCGCCGGCGAGATGTTCCGCGTCTCCACCCTGGATATGGAAAACCTGCCGCGCACCCCGCAAGGCAAGGTGGACTATGACAAGGACTTCTTCGGCAAAGAGACCTTCCTGACCGTATCCGGCCAGCTCAACGTCGAAACCTACGCCTGCGCACTGTCCAAGGTTTACACCTTCGGGCCGACCTTCCGCGCCGAAAACTCCAACACCAGCCGCCACCTGGCGGAGTTCTGGATGGTTGAGCCGGAAGTGGCTTTCGCCGATCTGGAAGACAACGCCGCCCTGGCCGAAGCCATGCTGAAGTATGTCTTCAACGCCGTGCTGGCCGAGCGCCGCGACGATCTGGAGTTCTTCGCCCAGCACGTGGACAAGGACGCCATCGGTCGTCTGGAGCGCTTCGTTGCCTCCGACTTCGCCCAGATTGACTACACCGACGCCATTGAAGTGCTGAAAAACTGCGGCAAGAAGTTTGAGTTCCCGGTCTCCTGGGGTATCGACCTCTCCTCCGAGCACGAGCGCTACCTGGCCGAAGAGCACTTCAAGTCCCCGGTGGTGGTAAAGAACTACCCGAAAGACATCAAGGCCTTCTACATGCGCCTCAACGACGACGGCAAGACCGTCGCCGCCATGGATGTACTGGCCCCGGGCATCGGCGAGATCATCGGCGGCTCCCAGCGTGAAGAGCGTCTGGACGTGCTGGATGCCCGTCTGGCCGAGATGGGTCTGAACAAGGAAGACTACTGGTGGTATCGCGACCTGCGCCGCTACGGTACCGTGCCGCACTCCGGCTTCGGTCTGGGCTTCGAGCGTCTGGTGGTTTACGTGACCGGCATGGGCAACGTCCGCGACGTGATCCCCTTCCCGCGCACCCCGCGCACCGCCGAGTTCTGATTACAGGACTTTGCCTTAAAAGCCGACCTCAGGGTCGGCTTTTTGTTGTCCGTCCGGCTGCCGGACGGCCTTGCCAGCACCACAATTAATCACTCTTGCCGCCCTCGCCACGCCCCCTTGCTGACACACCCGCCCCACGCCAGCCGTTGAGCCCCATACGCTGCCACTTATTGCCCGCAAAATAACAAAAACGTTAATACGTGGTTTTTATGACGTTAAATCAAAAAGCGATGAGTTATTGAAGTACCTCAAATTTTTGCCCTTTTTTGGCAGGCACAATAACCACTAACCCTTTAGGGCTAAATAAAAAACAGACAATCCCGGTCCATGAGCCCAACACAGCACAGACATGGATTAAATAACGCGAGGTAATGGAATGATCTTCATGGAATTTTTGGTGGTACTCGGCTGCTTGCTGCTGGGTACCCGGTTTGGGGGCATGGGGCTGGGTCTCATCAGCGGCATCGGTCTGTTCCTGCTGACCTTCGTGTTCGGTCTCACCCCGGGCGAACCGCCGGTACAGGTGATGCTGACCATACTCGCGGTGATCGGCTGCGCCGCCACCCTGCAGACCGCCGGCGGTCTCAATCTGATGATGCAGGTGGCCGAGCGTCTGCTGCGCCGCCACCCCCAGTACATCACCCTGCTGGCACCGCTCACCACCTGGACCCTCACCTTCCTGTGCGGTACCGGCCACGTGGTCTACACCATGTTCCCCATCATCGCCGACATAGCGCTGCAGAAGAACATCCGCCCGGAACGCCCGATGGCGGTCGCCTCCGTCGCCTCCCAGATGGCGATCTGCGCCTCGCCGGTCTCGGTGGCCGTGGTCTCCATGGTCTCCATCCTCGCGGCCGGTCACGGCATCGGTCAGGCCTACAGTCTGCTCGACATTCTGATGGTAGCCATCCCCTCCTCGCTCACCGGTGTCATAGTCGCGGCCCTCTGGAGCCTGCGTCGCGGCAAGGATCTGGACAAGGACGAAGAGTTTCAGGCCAAGATCAAGGATCCGGAGCAGCGTGCCTTCGTCTACGGCGGCGGTGAAACCCTGCTCAACACCAAGTTCCCGAAAGAGGCCTACTGGTCGACCTGGATCTTCTTCGCCGCCATCGCCGCCGTGGTGGTGCTGGGGGCCGATGCCTCCCTGCGCCCGGTGTTCGAGATGGGCGGCAAGACAGGCCCGCTCTCCATGAACCTGGTGATCCAGATGATGATGCTGATCGCCGGTGCCATCATCCTGATGCGCTGCAAGGTCAAGCCGGGTGACATCTCCAACGGCGCCGTGTTCAAGGCCGGCATGGTGGCGATCTTCTCGGTATTCGGTGTCGCCTGGATGAGCGAAACCTTCTTCCAGGCACACATGCCGCTGCTAAAAGAGACCCTGGCCCACGTGGTGCAGGCGCAGCCCTGGACCTATGCCCTGGTGCTGTTCCTCATCTCCAAGCTGGTGAACAGCCAGGCCGCCGCCCTGACCGCCATCGCACCCATGGGGCTGGCGCTGGGGGTGGAGCCGAAACTGCTGATCGCCTTCCTGCCGGCGAGCTACGGCTACTTCGTGCTGCCGACCTACCCGAGCGATCTGGCCTGTATCGGTTTCGACCGCTCCGGCACCACCCGCATCGGCAAGTTCATCATCAACCACAGCTTCATCATTCCGGGTCTGATCGGGGTCGCCACCTCCTGTACCCTGGGTTATCTGCTGACCAGCATACTGCTCTAAGCAACAGGCACCATTCAGCCAGTCCAGCAGGCCCCCCTCGGGGGGCCTGCTGTTTTGCCCCCTGCCCCATCCCGCTTTGCCAACCGCCCGCACTCTGGGTAGCATGGCCCCTCTTTTCTTTGCGGAATCTCCCCCATGTCTCGCGTCATCGTGCTCTGGAGCGGCGGCAAGGATGCCATGCAGGCCCTCTGCCATGCCCGTGAAGCGGGCCATCAGGTGGTGGCACTGGCCACCTTTGCCCCGCCCGCCCCCCGCTTTCTGGCCCATCCCCTGTCGCAGGTGCGTCGGCAGGCGGCGGCCCTCGGTTTGCCCCATCTGCTGATCACCATCGAAGCGCCGTTCGATCTCGGTTATGAAACGGCGCTGGCGGCATTGAAAGAGGAGTGGCGCCTGGATGGGGTGGTCACCGGCGATATCGACAGCGTGGGGGGCGCCCCGAACTGGATCCGCGAGCGCTGCCGCCCGCTCGATCTGGCCGTTCACACCCCGCTCTGGCAACAAAGCCGCGAGGCGCTGCTGGCAGACCTGCTGACCCGCGGCATCGTCGCCCACCTCTCCTGCGTCGACACCCAGGTGCTGGCCCCCGAGTGGGTGGGGCGCACGCTCGATGTGGCCACCCTGGCCGAATTGCAGCAGCTGGCGGCAAGCCGGGGCTTCGATGCCTGCGGCGAGCAGGGGGAGTACCACACCATGGTGACCGACGGCCCGGGCTTTGCGACGCCGCTGGTGCTCGGCCGCTGGCAGGTTGCCCGTCAAGAGCAGCTCGCCTACCTGCTGGAGGATGAGGGGTAGCGACGCAGCGCCGTTCGCTCTCTCTGCACCGACAGGACAGATAAAAAACGGGAGGCGATGGCCTCCCGTTTTGCTTTTCTTTGACGCTGACCTATTTGACCAGCTTGCCCAGCACCCGCTGCAGCAGGCGGATGCGCGGCTCAATGCTGTCCAGCAGCAGGAACTCCGCCTCCGAGTGGAAACCGCCGCCCATGGGGCCGAAGCCATCGAGCGACGGCACCCCGGCTGCGGCGGTGAAGTTGGCATCCGAGCCGCCACCGGCCTCCAGCCAATTGAAGGAGATCCCCTCCTCTTTCGCAGCCGCAGCCACCAGCGCCATCAACGCCTCGGTGTCGCCACTCGGGCGCATCGCCGGCTTGAAGCTCTGGCGATCCACCTCGACCCGGCAACCGGCGAGAAAGGGGTTGTTGGCCATGAAGGTGAGTCGCTCGTGCACCGCTGCCGCTTCGTCATTGCTCCAGAAGCGCAGATCGACGATCGCCTCGGCATAGTCGGGCACCACGTTGACGCCGGTGCCGCCCTGTACCACGCCCACGTTCATGGTGGTGCCGGTGTCGAGGTTGACCTGCTCGTTGATGGCGAGCACCCAGTGGGCCAGCTCCGTGATGGCTGAAACCCCTTCGGTGAGGGCCGAGCCGGCGTGGGAGGCCTTGCCGTGGAAGGTGATGCGGTATTTGGCATTGCCCTTGCGGGCGCTGATGAGATCCCCGTTCGGGCGGGCCGCCTCGGCCACCAGCACGCAGCCACTCTGTTTGGCTTTTTCCACCAGCCACTCTTTGGACCAGGGGGAGCCAATCTCCTCGTCGCAGTTGCAGCAAACCAGCACCTTGAGCTTGGCCAGCACGGCCGGGTCCATCTCTTTGAGGGCATACCAGGTGGAGAGCAGGCCGCTCTTCATGTCCGAGACGCCGGGGCCAAAGGCCTGATTGCCTTCCACTTTCAGCGGGCGCTTGACCGCCGTCCCCTCCGGGAAGACGGTGTCCATGTGGCCCACCAGCATCACGTCGTAGTGAGCCGCCCCCGGCGCATTGGTTGCCTCGAGGCAGGGACCGCACTCGGCGGCAAACTGGTGGCGGGTCACCTGCCAGCCGATGGCCTCATATTTCTCGGTCATGATGTCGGCCACTTTCGCCACCCCGGCCGGGGTGCGGGTGCCGCAATCGAGATTGATGAGGGGGGCCAGATCCGCCAGGTAGGCGTCCAGAGAAAAAGCGTTGCGAGAGTCTGTCATTGTCATCTCCTGGGACGGGAGGGCGCACCTCCCGCCCGATAGCCGAATGAAAGGGGCGGACGGACCGTGCCGTCCGCCGCCCGGTTACATAAACAGCAGATAGTTGAGGGTGAGCGCCGTCACCAGCGCCCCCGCCATCGGCACGCAGGTACGCTTGACCACCACGAAGGGGGAGACTTTGGCGATGCCCGCGCAGGCGATCAGCACCGCCGCGATGGGGGAGACGGTGCGGCCGATACTGGAGGCGAGCTGCATCGGCAGCAGCATGGTCACCGCCGGTACGCCGAACTTGGCCGCCACGGCAGGCGCCAGGGTGGAGAAGCTCAGGAATGCCGCGTTGCCCGAGCCCATGATGACCGCCGCCACCATGATGAGACCTACCATCACCAGCGTCATCAGGCCGCTGCCGATACCGGCATTGCTGGCAGAATGCAGCAGGGTGTCGATGGCACCGATGGCCTTGAGAGATTCGGCAAACAGCTCGGCGCAGACGATGAGCGCCACCACCGGGCCAAATACTTTGCCCATGCCGTCGAGGAAGCTGGAGAGCCCGGCGAAGGCGGTGCGCACCGAGCGGGTACGCAGCAGCTCGCACAGCATGCCGATAAAGACCGACAGCAGCATGGCCACCTCCACGCTGACGCTGATGGTGGTCACCAGCAGCTTGGAGAAGGTCATCATCAGCACGAAGGGGATGATGGGCAGCAGGGCATACCAGGTGGGCGCCGCTACCGCCTCGGTGCCCTGCTCGTCCAGCTCGGCGTGTTCGCCGCGATGCAGGGCCGGATCCCAACCATCCTGGCGGTCACAGTGCCGCTGCCAGAAGAAGTGCAACACCATGGTCACCAGCAGCATGGGGGCCACCAGCCAGATTTGGTAATCGACGAAATAGCTGGTGGGATCCATGCCGGATTGGCCGGCGGAGAAGATGGCGTTGGTCTGGGTCGGGCCAATCTCGAACGCCTGGGAAGTGGCGATGACGCCGCAGGCGGAGGCCGGGCTGATGCCGAGGTTGCGCATCACCGGGTACATGGTGACCATCAACAGCAGGCCAAGGCCGGTGGCGGAGGTAACGAACAGGGAGACGAAGACCGCCACCAGGTAGCAGATGGCCAGCATCAGGTAGCTGGACTGGATGCCCGCCACCGGTTTGACCGCCACCCGCACCAGCGCCTGGGAGGCACCGATATGGGACATGTAGGTAGCAAAGCCGGCCACTGCCATGATGGTGAGGCCGAGGCCCGCCGCCCGGTAGGAGAAGATCCCCTTGAACACCTCGAACAGGTCGAACAGGGCGAAGCCGGTGCTCTTGTCGGCGGACAGAATGGGGTGCAGTCCCAGCCAGTAGGCGACGGTGAAGATGGCCATGCCGGCCAGTGCCAGCACCGCCTGCGGGTTGTAATCCTTGACGATGCCGTAGACCACGGCCAGCAGTACGAGCAAGACGAAGACGAGTTCCAAACATTCACTCCTGATAAAGTTATCGAGGAGCGGAATCTAGTGGTCTGACCGCGCTTTCCCATTGATCCCCGTCAAGAAAGATGGCTTGACCGCATCCCAATGAAACAAAATGCTACACACTTAACAAAAAACAGCAATTTAAACTAAAGGCAAACCTTTAGAATCCCTTTGCCACGCGTTCTGGCGAATAACCTCAGGCTTTTTTGCTTTGGATCAACGTCAGGGGCCAGTGAACTGGCCAAGATGCGCATCGACACACAGCGACCGTTTCGCGCCGGAGAGAGTTATGACAGACCGAGCCAACGCAGGCATGACGACCTGCGACTACAAGCTATGGGACATCCTCGTCGAGTCTGCAAAGGAACGCACCACCATTCGTTACTCCAAGCTGGCCAGGCAGGCCGGGCTGGAGAATTGCCAGGATGAGCTGCGCACGCTGCTGCAACGCATCCGCATGTACTGCACCGAGCACCAGTTGCCGATCCTCTCCGCCATCGTGGTGGACGATGTGGGCAAATATACCGGCCTCTCCTCCAGTCTGCCGGACGCCCCCTGGGAGCGTGCCAAGGTGTTTGACTACCAGTGGCCGGTTGCGCCCTGAGTCATCCACCCCTCACAATAACGCGCCCGCCGGCGCGTTTTGTACTTCTTTGGGCCCCCTTTTCCTGAACCGCAGGCAAAAAAACCCGCCGAGACGGCGGGTACTAAGCAAGCAACGCTCTGGATGACCAGAGTAAAGAGTTCAGGCTGTCGAATCTTGCCACCTCCGGCACCACGCGAAAGAGGTAACAGGACAACATGGGTTTGCATAAATCGCTGATTTATCCAAGCTTCATGCTGACCATCGACGGGAAATGAGACTAAAGTGAAGGCCCTGCTTAAGGAAATGATTTATTAGTATTCCATTATGCACAGAATGAATTTACGAGGCGTCGACCTCAACCTGCTGGTGGTGCTCAAGGCACTGCTGGAGGAGCGCAACACCACCAAGGCCGCCGAACGGCTCGCCATGAGCCAGCCGGCCGTCAGCCGGGCACTGGCCCGCTTGCGTCTGCTCTATGACGATCCCCTGCTGATCCGCACTCCCCAGGGCATGGAACCCACCGCCCGGGCGGAGGCCTTGCTGCTGCCGCTGCGGGAGATCCTGCACGACATCGAGCAGACCTTCAGCCCCCCCGAGCAGCTCGACCCCGCCCAGTTCGAGGGAGTGCTGCGCATCGGGGCCCACACCTATGTGGAGTACGTGATGATGCCGAGCCTGCTGGCCCGGCTGCAACAGCAGGCGCCCAACCTGCGCATCCACATGGTGCCGCTCAATGCGGACTACGAGAGCCAGCTCGACGAAGGGGTCATCAGCATGGTGATCAGCAAGCAGGACGAGGTGCCCGGTCGTTTTCGCCGCATCCCGCTGTTCGAGGACAAGCTGATCTGCGCCGCCCACCGCAGCCACCCGCTGCAGGGCCAGGTGCTGTGCATCGAATCCTTCGCCCAGGCCCAGCACCTGCTGGTCGCTCCCCGCGGCAGCGAAGGGGGCATCGTCGATGATCTGCTGGCCGCCCACGGCATGACCCGGCACACCCCCTTGATCGTGCAAAGCTTTCTGGCGGCCCCCTTCATCCTGCCGTGCGCGCCTCTGCTGCTCACCTCCCCCGCACGGGTACTGCGCCCGCTGATGCCGCTGCTGGATCTGGTGGAGTACGAAACCCGCTTCGCCCTGCCCACCTTCGAGGTGAGCCTCATTCGCCATCGTCGCGACGACAACAACGCCATGCTCAACTGGTTCGAATCCGAACTGCACCTCTGGTGTCGCACCCAGAGCGAACTCTGATGCCCGCCGGCGCGTCCCGCGCCGGGCACTTTTCCCCTCCCACCAGGCCCGACCAGCCCCTCGCCCCACCTTCCCCATGCGCATCGGCGTTGCCTTGAGATCGCCACAATGCCAGAATCGGGCCTCTTCTTGATTTCCCGTTTCAGGACTCAAGTTTCGGCTTTCCGGGCCCATGCCCGCAGACAAGGACTCCCCATGGCCACCACCCTCTATGGCATCAAGAACTGCGACACCATCAAAAAAGCCCGCAAGTGGCTGGAGCAGGCCGGCATCGACTACCGCTTTCACGACCACCGTACCGACGGCCTGAATCCGGCCGACCTCGACCGCTGGCTGAACCAGCTCGGCTGGGAGGCGCTGCTCAACAGCCGCGGCACCACCTTCCGCGCCCTGCCGGACGAGGCCAAACAGGGGCTCGACACCGCCAAGGCGCGCGCCCTGTTGCTGGAGCACCCGGCCATGATCAAGCGCCCGCTGCTGGATCGAGACGGCGAACTGACCCTGGGCTTCAAGGCCGATCACTACCAATCCCTCTTCTCTCGTTAAACTTTTTTACTAAGGAACGCTGATGTCGGATGTCATCGCACTGGCCAAGGATCTGATCCGCCGCCCCTCCGTTACCCCGCTGGATGAAGGGTGCCAGACCCTGATGGCGGAGCGCCTCGCCAAGCTCGGCTTCGTCATCGAGCCCATGGTGTTCGAAGACACCACCAACCTCTGGGCCCGCCGCGGCAGCGAGGGGCCGCTGTTCTGCTTCGCCGGCCACACCGACGTGGTGCCCGCCGGCCCGCTGGACAAATGGCACACCCCGCCGTTCGAGCCGACCATCCAGGATGGCGTGCTCTACGGCCGTGGCGCCGCCGACATGAAGGGCTCGCTGGCCGCCATGGTGGTGGCGGTCGAGCGCTTTGTGGCCGAGCATCCGGATCACTCCGGGTCCATCGCCTTCCTGATCACCTCCGATGAGGAGGGGCCCTTCATCAACGGCACCACCCGGGTGATCGATACCCTGGAAGCGCGCCACGAGAAGATCACCTGGTGCATCGTCGGCGAACCCTCCTCCACCGCCGTGGTGGGGGACGTGGTGAAGAACGGCCGACGCGGCTCCATCACCGGCGAGCTGCTGGTACGCGGGGTGCAGGGCCATGTCGCCTACCCCCATCTGGCGGACAACCCTATCCACAAGGCGGCGCCGGCGCTGGCCGAGCTCGCCGCCACCGTGTGGGATGAGGGCAACGCCTACTTCCCCCCTACCAGCTTCCAGATAGCCAACATCTCGGCTGGCACCGGCGCCTCCAACGTCATTCCCGGCGAATTGCACGTCCAGTTCAACTTCCGCTTCAGCACCGAACTGACCGACCTGGATATCCGCGAGCGGGTCGAGGCCCTGCTGGACAGGCATGGTCTCGATTACCAGATCGACTGGACCCTCTCCGGCCAGCCCTTCCTCACCGACACCGGCAAGCTGCTGGCGGCCGCGGTCTCTGCCATCGAGGCGGTGAATGGCCAGCAGCCGGCCCTGCTCACCACGGGGGGTACGTCCGATGGGCGCTTTATCGCCCCCACCGGCGCCGAAGTGATCGAGCTGGGCCCGGTCAACGCCACCATCCACAAGGTGAACGAGTGCGTGAAGGCGGACGATCTGGATCTGCTGGCAGACATGTACCAAGGGGTGCTCGCGAGGTTGCTGGCATGACCCAGGAGCAACTGCTGGGGTTGGATGGAGGTCACCTCATCCTGGTGGGGCAAGGCCCGCACCGGCTGACGGCCGCTACCGCGGCGGCCTTCAACGACATGCAGGTGGCCGCCGCCCACGCCGGTTTCAACCTGCAGCCCGCCTCCAGCTGGCGCGGCTTTGATCGCCAGCTCGCCATCTGGAATGGCAAGTGGCGCGGCGAGCGGCCGCTGCTCGATGCCCACAGCCAGCCCATCGACGCCCTGCAACTGAGCGACGAGGAGCGCCTCCACGCCATCCTGCGCTGGAGCGCCCTGCCCGGCACCAGTCGCCACCACTGGGGCACCGATCTCGACATCTATGACCCGGACTGCCTGCCCGCCGGCACCAGGCTGGCGTTGGAGCCCTGGGAGTATGAAGCCGGGGGCTGGTTCGCCGACTTGAGCGAGTGGCTTGAGGATCGCATGAACGACTTCGGCTTCTTCCTGCCCTATGCCAAACCGGTCGGTGCCGGCAGCGGGGTTGCCTACGAGCCCTGGCACATCAGCTTTGCGCCTGAGTCCCGCGAGCAGCGGCTCGACCCGGCCGCGCTGGCACTTTGCCTGCAACAGGCGGATATTGAAGGCAAGGGGACCATACTGGCCAACCTCGACGAGATCCTGGCCCGCTATGTCACCCTGGCCACCGATGAAAGGAGTAGCACATGAACCTCTGGCTCTGGATAGGCTTGCCACTGCTCTTCCTGCTCGGCCTGTTTCTCAACGCCATCAAGGACATGAAGCGACTGGAGAAAGAGCTGCCCCGCTACAAGGACAAGATCCGGGAAGTGAAGGACGACGAGGACGACTGACTCGCGTCCGCCAGACAGGGGCACCCACGGGTGCCCCTGTCGCTATCTGTCCACTTTGTGAACATGGTCACGTTGCTCGCCGCGCTGGCGACGCCGACGACCGCCTTTTGATGGCCAGAACCCTTCGCAGCCATGACACCAAAAATGTAAAAAACTGCAAATAAATGCACAATTAAGCCACACCGAGCCCAACAAACTGCATATAATGTGCCTGATTTGCATTTTGACAGAAGGAGTTCGCCATTGGATGCCGTCACCATCAACAGTTTTTTCCTCGTCGCGGCCTTGTTGGTGGGCGCCAGTGTCCTGTTGAGCGCGCTCTCCTCCCGTCTCGGTATCCCCATCCTGGTGATCTTCCTCGCCGTCGGCATGCTGGCCGGTGAAGATGGCCCCGGCGGCATCCACTTCGCCGACTACTCCATCGCCTATCTGGTGGGCAACCTGGCGCTCGCCATCATCCTGCTCGACGGCGGCATGCGAACCCGGGTCTCCTCGTTTCGGGTGGCGCTCTGGCCCGCGCTGTCGCTGGCCACGGTCGGGGTGGCCATCACCACTGGCCTCACGGGCCTCGCCGCCGCCTGGCTGTTTGACCTCAACCTGATGCAAGGGATGCTGATCGGCGCCATCGTGGGCTCCACCGATGCGGCAGCGGTGTTCTCCCTGCTCGGCGGACGCAGCCTCAACGAGCGGGTCAGCGCCACCCTGGAGATAGAGTCGGGCAGCAACGACCCCATGGCGGTGTTTCTCACCGTCACCCTGATCGAGGTGCTGGCCAGCGCCCAGCAAGACCTCAACGCCGGTTTTCTGCTGCTGCAGCTGCTCAAGCAGTTTGGGCTGGGCGCCGGCATCGGCCTTGGCGGCGGCTGGCTGCTGTGGAAGCTCATCAACAGCGCCAAGCTGGCCCCCGGCCTCTACCCGCTGCTCACCGTCAGCGGCGGCCTGCTCATCTTCGCCCTCACCACTGCGGTGGGCGGCAGCGGCATCCTCGCCATCTATCTCACCGGCCTCTTGCTCGGCAACCTCTCCCTGCGCAGCCGCAGCACCACCTTGTCGGTGCTGGATGGCCTGACCTGGCTCAGCCAGATCGGCATGTTCCTGGTGCTGGGGCTGCTCGCCTCCCCCCACAAGCTGCTGCCCATCGCCCTGCCGGCGCTGGCGCTGGCCATGTGGATGATCCTGTTCGCCCGCCCCATCTCGGTCTGGATCGGGCTGCTGCCGTTCAAGAACTTCGCCCCCCGCGAGCGCTGGTTCATCTCCTGGGTCGGCCTGCGCGGCGCGGTCCCGATCATCTTGGCGGTGTTCCCCATGATGGCGGGGCTGCCCAACGCCCAGCTCTACTTCAATGTCGCCTTCTTCGTGGTGCTGGTCTCGCTCATCTTGCAGGGCAGCTCGCTGCCGCTGGCCTCCAGGCTGGCGCGGGTGGAAGTGCCGGCGCCTCCCTCGCCCATCAACCGCTCCGGGCTCGAGATCGATCTCGACAGCCAGTGGGAGACCTTCGTCTATCGCCTGAGCGACGAGAAGTGGTGCATCGGCTCGCCGCTGCGGGATCTGCGCATGCCCAAGGGCACCCGCATCTGCGCCCTGTTCCGCGATCAGGAGCTGCTGCACCCCTCTGGCAGTACCTGTCTGCAATCCGATGACATCCTCTGCGTCATCGGCCACGAGCGCGACCTGCCCGCCCTCGGCCAGCTGTTCAGCCAGGCGCCGGAGCAGGATCTGGGCCCGCGCTTCTTCGGCGACTTCCTGCTGGAGGCGGCCGCCAACCTGGTGGATCTCGCCCCCCTGTACGGGCTGGATGTGAGCGAGGTGGCGGATCAGACCCTTGGCCATTTCATTGCCCACCAGTTGGGCGATAATCTGGTGGTCGGCGACCACGTCGAATGGCAGGGACTGATCTGGACCGTGGCCGAAATGGACGAGGGTGAGCCCCGCAAGATCGGGGTGCGCTTTCTGGAAGAAGATCCGGTCTGATCGTCGTTGTCTGCCTCGTCCTCTGCGAGAAGGGAGTTACCTATGCCTTACCAAACCCTGTTGTCCGGCTTGCAACCCCCTTCGCCCCAGCTGGGGGTGATCGAGGGCTTCTTTGGCAAGGGCTGGAGCTGGGAAGCCCGCGCCCGCTATGCCCAGTGGCTGCCCCGCCACGGTTACGGCTTCTATCTCTATGCCCCCAAGGAAGATGGCTACCTGCGCAAGCACTGGGCCAAGCCCTGGCCTGCCGCCCAGCTCGAGGCGCTGCGCCAGCTCGCCCGCCAGTGCCGCGACAACGGCCTCGCCTTCGGGGTGGGCCTGAGCCCCATGGGCGCGCACCACGACTATGCCCGCCAGCGGCCGGCCTTGCTGGAAAAGGTGCGGCTCATCGAGGAGAAGCTCAAACCCGACATCCTGGCCGTGCTGTTTGACGACATGAAGGGGGATACCCCGGATCTCGCCCACTGGCAGCTCACCATCGCCCACGACATCGCGGCCCACACCCGCGCAGGCCGCTTGCTCTTCTGCCCCAGCTACTACAGCACGGACCCCGTGCTGGAGAAGGTGTTCGGCGCCATGCCGCCCCACTATCTACAGGATCTGGGGCAGGGGCTGGACAAGCGCTTCGACATCTTCTGGACCGGCCCCAAAGTCTGCTCCAGCGACTATCCGGCGGCCCACCTCAAGCAGGTGGCCGAGTGGCTGCATCGCAAGCCGTTCCTGTGGGACAACTACCCGGTCAACGACGGCAGCAAGGCCAGCAGCTTCCTGCACCTGCGCGCCTTCGAGAACCGCCCGGCGGAACTCGCCGAGCTGACCTCGGGCCACGCGGTCAACCCCATGAAGCAGGCGGCGCTGTCGGTACTGCCGCTGGCCACCCTGCCGATGAGCTACAAGCTCGGCAAACAGTACGATCCGGACAAGGCGCTGCACACCTCCCTCAATGCCACCTGCGGCCCGCAGATCTCCGCCATGATCCTGGCCGATCTGCCGCTGTTTCAGGACATAGGGCTGGCCCAGCTGACCCCTGAGCAGGTGGCCCATCTCAAGGCCCGCTACCTGCCGTTTCGCGACCAATCTTGCGTCGGCGAGATCCTGCGCTGGCTGGATGGCGAATACGTGTTCGACCCGGACTGCCTGACCGACTGACCCCCACCACAGAGACCCTGCCACAGGAGGCTGCATGGATGCGTCCCTGATTTACCAGAACCTGGCGGTGATCGCCGCCTTTCTGCTGGTCTATAGCCTGATCGCCGGGCGCTTTGAATCGCGCCTCGTCAACGGCCCCCTGCTGTTTTTGCTGATGGGCTGGCTGCTGGGGCCGGGCGGCATCGAGCTGCTCTCCCTCTCCATCGACAGCGACGGCATCAAGCTGTTGGCGGAGCTGACCCTGGTCATCGTGCTGTTCAGCGACGCGGCCAACACCAACTGGCAGGTGTTGCTGGCCAACCGTGCCCTGCCCATCCGGCTGCTGCTGATCGGTCTGCCGCTCACCCTGGCGGCCGGCGCCCTGTTCGGCCACTGGCTCTTCCCCGACCTACCGCTGCTGGAGATGGCGATCCTCTCCACCATACTCGCCCCCACCGATGCGGCGCTCGGCAAGGCTGTGGTGAGCAACCCGGCGGTGCCCGCCCCCATCCGGGAGGGGCTCAATCAGGAGAGCGGCCTCAACGACGGCATCTGCGTGCCTGTGTTGCTCCTGTTGCTCGCCCTCATCGCCCCCACCGAGCAGCACAGCGGCACCGGCCTGCTGGCTCTCACCCTCATGCTGGAGGAGATTGGCATCGGCCTGCTGGTGGCCTGGGGGCTGACCAGCCTCACCCTGCGCCTGCTCAAGACCTCCTACCTCAACGGCTGGCAGCTGCCGCTCTGGCGCCAGCTCACCATGCCGGGGCTGGCCCTGCTCTGCTTCGCGCTGGCCCAGACCCTGGGCGGCAGCGGCTTCATCGCCGCCTTTGTCGGCGGCCTGCTGATCGGCCGCAAACTGGGGGAGCACAAGCACGCCTATATGGACAGCTGCGAGGGGTACGGCGATCTGCTCTCGGTGGTGATCTGGATGGTGTTCGGTGCCACCCTGATGCCCATGCTGACGGAGCTGTTGCACTGGCAATACTGGCTCTATGCCGCCGCCAGCCTCACCCTGCTGCGCATGGTGCCGGTCTGGCTGAGCCTGCTCGGCACCGGCCTCAAGCTTGAACTCAAGCTCTTCATCGGCTGGTTTGGGCCACGGGGGCTGGCTAGCATCGTCTTTGCGGTGATGGTGCTGCAAAATGAGCCGGCCCTCCTCGGCCAGCGCCCCATCATCGCCACCGTGCTCTGCACCATCATACTGAGCGTCATCCTGCACGGTCTCACCGCCAATCCCTGGGTCGCCCGCTTCAAACCCCGTTGAGGAAGCACCGCCAACAAAAGAGAAGCCCCGGGCACTGTCCGGGGCTTTCTTTTATCGGACGCAAGGCGTCCATCTCGGCCAGGGCCCTCCCTAGGAGCTCGAGTCCTCAGCCTGAGGCCGATAGACCAGGATCCCCGGCTTGTTCTGCACGTACTCCAGGAAGGGGGAGTCCACCACCTGCATCTTGCTCGAGAGGGAGGAGGCATTGCGCAGCACGGGGCCGTTCTCGCCACGGATGAAGATGCCGGTATGGGTCACGTCGAGCCCGGCGAGATCGGTGTAGATGCCGATGTAGTCCCCCTCTTCCAGCAGACTCAGGGTGTTCTCGTCGATGCTGGCGGAGGGAATGTAGGTGATGTCCCGCGCCGTCACCCCCAGCCCCGGAATGTAGTGGCCGCCGTCGGCCTTCTGGTTGAGCAGCTTGGCGGTGGTCACCGCGGCGCCCCCCACCAGATGGGTCACGTCGTTCACCTTGTTGTCGCCATGCACCCAGTCGGAGAAGAAGTGCTTTCTGGTCAGGTAGTTGACCTCACCGTTCACGTAACGAGTGTGCATCAGGTTCTCGATGAAGTGATGCACACTCGTTGCGCGACGCAGCGACTCGACATAATCCAGATAGGTGAAGCAATCGAGCCCGCCAAAATCCACCACCAGCTTCTCCTGCACCTCGTTCGACCCCACCAGCCGGTTGGCCACATAGGGATTGCCCAGAAACAGGCTGGAGAAGGTCTTGATCGACTGACCCGGCGCCCCCTGCTGACGGGCAAACAGCTCGATAAGCTGCGGCTCCTTGATGTTGTAAAAATCGAGGTTTCTCTCTTTGCCGGCGACTGCCGCGCCGGCAAACAGCAGCAATGCAATACTGGTCAGCCTCATCATCCTTAAATCTCCTTGCTCGGAATGTTAATAAACGGACCCTGTGCACTCTCTCGCAGGCGCAAGAGAATGCCATTCGAGACTGACGGCATCCCGGCCGTTTGCAAACCGGATAAATGTAAGCAAATGTGGCCGACCTTCCCCATCCCGCCTTGGCGACCGTATTCATGGTCGGTCCTTGTATCCGCAGACATCACGAAAAAGCCCCGCTGGGCGGGGCTTTTCGGCAGAGTCAGGCCAGCTGGCAAGCGATGGCATCAACCCAGCGCCAGCCAGACCCCGACACCGAACATCAGGGAGCCGGCAATCCGGTTCATCAGGGTGACGTTGCCGCTCTTGGCAAGGAAGTGGCGCAAGGTGCGGCCACCGCTGGCGTAGAGCAGCAGGCAGGAGAACTCGATGACCAGGATCAGGGCCACCAGGGCACTGATCTGCGGTGCCATCGGCTTGGCCGCGTTGATGAAAGGGGGCAGTAGGGAGACCATGAAGGCCCACCCCTTGGGGTTGGCGATGGCGGTGACGAAACCCTGCATGGCCAGCGCCAGGGGACGGGTCTCCTGGGCCGCCGACAGATCCGCCGGGATGGCCAGCTTGCCTTTGGCCTGCCACATCTGGATGCCGAGCCAGATGAGATAGGCGCCGCCCACGTATTTGAAGGCGGCAAACAGCGCCGGGTAGTTGAGCATGACGGCCGCCACCCCGATCACCGACAGTACCGACACCAGGCCGACCCCGATGAGCTCCCCCCACATCATGTGCAGGGTGCGGCGTACCCCCAGACTCATGCCGAGGGTCATCGCCAGGGTCATGCACATGCCGGGGGTCACGGAGACAAAAAAGAACGTGGGAATAAACAGCGCCAGAATGGCGGGATCGATCCAGTCGGACACACTACACCTCCATGGTAACAGACCGACGATCTTGCCTATCACATTCATTTAACACAAGAAAAAACCTTTTCGTTCAGCATGATTTCAGCCATAAAAACCTGTGACAAGGTTTGTCGCGCCTGTGTAAGATGCCGCCTTGTTCCTCTTCTGGGCCAGGATCTTTCATGTCATTGAATAATCTCTCTATCCGTCTGCAAGTACTCATTCCTCTCCTGCTCGCCAGCCTGCTGATGATCCTGATGATCGGGATCGGCAAGCAGGACATCGACAGCGCCATCGGCGACATGAACGACACCACCGTCAGCGTGACCCGTCACAAGGACGACATCGCCACCCTGATCCACGCCACCTACCGGCTGCGCACCACCGCCATCTATGGCCTCTACGACCCCGAACGCTTTGCCACGCTGCCCGGTGATCTGACCGCCGCCGAGCAGGAGATCGGCGCCATCCTGGCCAGACTGGTCATCACCGGCGCCGAGCAGGACAACAGCCGGGTGGCAGCCGCCCTGCAGGCCTACCTTGGCCACACCCGCAACAACATGCTGCCGCTGCTGGCCGCCAAACACCAGGGCAGCGGCGATCCCGCCGCCTACGAGCAGGCCCGCCTGCGCTTTCGCGAGCTGGGGGAAGATCTCATCAAGCAGATCGATGCCATGTCGGCGCACATCAACCAGCTGATCCAGGATGAGATCGCCCAGGAACAGGCCCACTACCACGCCACCCTGCTGCGCACCCTGCTGCTGATGGGGGCTGCCCTGCTGGCCGCCCTGTTTGGTGGCTGGTGGCTCTCCGGCCGGATAGTGCGCCCCATCGGCCAGCTGCAGCAGGTGATGCGCGCCGTGGCCCAGGGCCGCTTCAACGTGCGTGCCACCACCGACGGCGACAACGAGCTGAGCCAGCTGGCTGCCGACATCAACCAGACCCTGACCCAGCTTGGCAACACCATCCAGACCCTGACCGGCATCAGCGGCAACGTGGCCTCCGCCGCCACCGAGCTCGCCGCCGTGATGACCCAGTCCGAAGCCAACGCCCAGCAGCAGCGCAGCGAGACCGAGCAGGTCGCCTCCGCCGTCACCGAACTGGCCAGCACCGCCGACAACGTCAACCACAATGCCGCCCTGGCCGATGAGCTGGCGCGCGATGCCAACGACAGGGTCGAGCAGGGGCTGACGCTGTTTGCCGAGAGCATCCAGGCCAACAGCCGCATGGCGGGCAGCCTCGAGAGCGCCGCCGCGCAGGTGGCCAGGCTCAAGTCCCAGTCCGAGCAGATCGGCAAGGTGATCGAGGTCATTCAGGGGATTTCGGAGCAGACCAACCTGCTGGCGCTCAACGCCGCCATCGAGGCCGCCCGCGCCGGCGAAACCGGCCGCGGCTTTGCGGTGGTGGCCGACGAGGTACGCATGCTGGCGGCCCGCACCCAGGACTCCACCAAGGAGATCCAGGCCATCATCGAGCAGTTGCAGAGCCAGTCCCAGTCGGCCAACAGCGGCGTGCAGGAGACCCTCGCCATCCTGGCCCACAATCAGCAGCTCTCCGGCGAGGTGCAGGCGCTGCTGGGCGGCATCACCGAAGCGGTCAACCAGATCAACGGTGCCAACGCCCAGGTGGCTACCGCCGCCGAGGAGCAGTCCTGCGTCACTGCCGACATCAACCGCAACATCACCAACATCCACGAGATCGTCAACCAGAACGCGGCCGGCATCAGCCAGAGTGCCGCCGCCAGTCACGAACTGTCACAGCTCGCCGAGCAGCAGCGCAAGCAGCTGGCCCAGTTCCAGTTGTAACCACGCCCTCGTGAGCGCAGACCAAGGCCCCGGATCCGGGGCCTTGCTGTTAATGAAGCTGACGGCTTGTTGTTGTTTTAAACGCTCTTTTTTATAACATGGCTTCATTGGGGGCTGGGCTACCTCACCAAATGTGGGTATGGTAGAGGCACGTCACTCCCCCTCATGCGAGATCATCATGAAGCTGTCCTTCAAGAAACCGGCCTTCATCGGCCTCGGGCTCATCGCCCTCGTCTCCGCCATCTGGCTCGATTTCTATCTGCCGGAGCACACCATCGCCACCATCACCGGGGTCGAGGTGAAACGCACCGACAAGGATGGCCCCATCAGCCAGAAGAACCCGGCCGACGGTCCCACCACCGACGTCTACTACATCTATACCGAGCGGCCCGGCGAGAAGATCCGCGTGTTCCGCAACGAAGACACCGAGTGGGGCTGGCCCTTCTACTTCAAGTTCAACGCCGCCGACGTGCAGGCCAAGGCCAAGTCGATGGAGTTCGAAAAACGGCTGGCCATCATTACCTCCTACGGCTGGCGCATCAACATGTTCTCCATGTTCCCCAACGTCACCAAGATTGAGAGCACCGAGCCCGACGCCTCCACCTGGAGCTTCTTCCGCTGGTTCTGGTTCGGCATCTGGGCTCTGGTGATGGGTAAGGCTGCCATCGCCACCTGGCGCTACTTCGATCGGCTCGAGGACGAGATATGAGCGAAGCCGCTTGCCGGAGGAACGGACAATGAGTGAGCCGAGCAAGACGCGCACCAGCTTCTATCGCCGTCTCTACGTGGCCTGGCTCATCAGCCAGGGCACGGATACGGTACCGGCCATCATGGAGGCGACCGGCATGCCGCGCCGCACCGCGCAGGATACGCTCAGCGCCTTGGCCGAGCTGGACATCAGCTGCGGCTTCGAGCAGACCGAGGGGGCTCGTCATCTGCAGGGGCACTATCGCATCAGTGACTGGGGGCCCATCAATCCTGCCTGGATCGCGGCGCAATTGCCTGCCATCAAGGAGACGCTGGGTTACCCCTGAGGTCGTCTGTGACTGGGGGACAATCCGAGCAATCCTGCCTGGATAAAGGCCCAACTGCCGGCCATCAAGGAAACCCTGGGGTATCCCTAATCAGGTCTCTGCCCACCAAAATAAAAGAGGGCCAGCCTTGTAGGCTGGCCCTCTTTTATTTATCTGTGCCAAGGCTTCGGCCTTGCACCTATTCGGGGAACGGCTCCTCCGGCAATGGATCCTGGGTCTCCCCCTTGGTGCAGTCGATGATGGAGCGCTTGGGGTTGTTGGGGTCGCGCAACAGCAGGGGAGCCAGCCCGGCGTCGTGCTGCTGCTCGTCGGAAAACTCGCTGCCATAGGCGTTGTGGGTCAGACGCCGCGCATTGGCGATGGGGGTATCCACGAACAGGGCATGCACCTCGAAGGTGGACGAGGGGATGAGAAAGCCGCTGATGGGCAGACCATGCAGATCCTGGCGGGTCTTGTACCAGGCAAAGCCGTCCGTCACCTTGTAGGGGGTGAAGTGTTTGAGCTGCGGGTGCACCGGCTGGCCGGTCTCGCTGTCGAGATAGAGATCGTCCAGCTCGCAGGTCGCCAGCCCCTGCCACATCGATTCGAACGGCGTGGCACACCCCGTCAGTTGCAACCCGGCCAGCAGTGCCAGCCCTGTCTTCCACATCGCTTCGCCCCTTCTTGCAAGAGTGGAACTGCTTTCAGTCAAAGGCCCGCAGCCGCGTGACCAGCAGATCGATAAAACCGGCCCGATCCAGCCCCAGCAACACCAGCGCATTGGCCGGCTTGCCGGTCAGACCGTAGCGATCCACCACCGTCATGCCGCTAGTATGGGTGCCGCCGGTCTCGATATCGACCCGGCACTCGACCCCGTGAAACAGTGCGGGGGCCAGCAACCAGGCAATGGTACAGGGGTCGTGCAGCGGCGCGCCAGCAAATCCCCACTTGGGATCCCGGTGGTAGATCATGAAAAAGTCGAGCAGGCCTGCCACGCACTGGGCCACCGGATTGGTGATGGCGCGCACCCGTTCGATATCATCGTCCATCACCTGCGCCTCGTGGGTCACGTCCAGCCCGCACATGGTGATGGGGAGCCCCGACTTGAACACCATATCGGCCGCTTCCGGGTCCACATAAATGTTGAATTCTGCCGCCGGGGTCCAGTTGCCTGGCCCCGCCGCGCCGCCCATCAGCACGATACGGGCGATCTTCTGCTTTAGCTCGGGGTGGGCCGCCAGCAACAGGGCGATATTGGTGAGCGGGCCGGTCGGCACCAGGGTCACGGGCTCCGGGCTCTCGCGCAGGCACTTGGCCATCAGCTCAAGGGCAGTCATGGCCACGGGGGCAAAGCCCGGATCCGGCAGTGTGGGGCCATCGAGACCCGATTCGCCGTGGACGTTGTCGGCAATGATAAGCTCCCGGGCCAGCGGCTTGGGGGCCCCTGCCGCCACCGGGATGTCGTCACGCCCCAGCAGGGTCAGGATGCGCAGGGCATTGTTGAGGGTCTTGTCCGGCGTCTGGTTGCCGGCGCTGGTGGTGACCGCCAGCACCTTGAGTTCGGGGCTGGCCAGCGCCAGGATGAGGGCGATGGCATCATCGTGGCCGGGATCGCAATCGAGAATAACGGGCAACGCCATGGACGGACTCCTTACAACATGACAGGGAGCCATACCTTAGCAAGCTGTCGCAGGATTAACTCTGGAGGGAGTCACAAAACGCCTTGGCCAAACAGATCAATCACTTGCCGGCAGCACTCAAGTCAGTTCGCCGCGCTTCGCCGGTTCGGGTATGATCCCCCTCCCTTTTCAGATCGTGCGTCCCATGTCCGTCATCATCGACACCTTCATCGCCCCGCCCTGTGCGGCCACCATCGAGATCCTGTTCGAGGATGAGCACCTGCTGCTCATCAACAAGCCGAGCGGCCTGCTGAGCCTGTCGGGCAAGAACCCGCAGAACCTCGACTCGGTGCACCATCGGCTGGTGCAGGCTTACCCCGGCTGCGCCCTGGTCCATCGCCTCGATTTTGGTACCTCGGGCATCATGCTGGTGGCCAGGAACAAGGCCATCAACGCCCTGCTCTGCCGCCAGTTCAGCCAGCGCACGGTGAGCAAGGCCTACAGCGCCCTGCTGTGCGGTCATCTGGCCAAAGACGAAGGGGTGATCGATGCCCCCATCGCCAAGGATCCAGCGCTGTTTCCGCTGATGAGCATCTGCGCCGTCAACGGCAAACCCGCCCGCTCCCGCTATCAAGTGATTGAACGGCTGGAGCAGCAAATTCAGGGACAGACAGTGCCGCTGACCTCGGTGCGACTGGTGCCGGAAACCGGCCGTACCCATCAGCTGCGCATCCACAGCCAGCAGCTGGGCCATCCCATCCTCGGTTGCGATCTCTATGGCGGCCTGCTGCCGCCCGGCTGCGAGCAGGCGCCGCGGCTGATGCTGCACGCCTGTGAACTCGATTTTGTTCATCCGGTCAGCGGCGAACCGATGCAGATCCGCTGTGAGGCACCCTTTGCGCAGGCGCTGGCGGCCATGACGGGGCAACCGGGGTAACCCGAAGCAGGGAAACAAGGGGCAGGCAAGCAGAAGAGGAGCAAAACGGTAAACGGCGGATAAAGATAGGGGCCGTGCTTTCGCAACGGCCCCCACCCCCCACTCGGTGTGGTGCTATCAGATCAGCTTGCGGGCAGCGCCCAGTACGATCTTGATGGCATCAGATTCGGTTTTCGCCATGGTCTCGGCGTTCGGGATTTCCTGCTGGGTACGGTTGACGATGACGCCAGCCACCATACCGGCGCGCAGGCCCTGGCTGGTGCACATGGTCAGCAGGGTGGCAGATTCCATCTCGTAGTTCAGCACGCCCATGGCTTGCCACTCTTTCATGGAACCCTGGAAACGGCTCACGACGCGGCCGGATACGGTGTCGTAACGCTCCTGACCCGGGTAGAAGGTATCGGAGGAGGCAGTCACACCGATGTGCAGCTTGGAACCCAGCTCTTTGGCGGTGTTGACCAGCGCGGTGGTGCAGTCGAAGTCGGCCACGGCCGGGAACTCCATCGGTGCGAAGTGCAGGCTGGCACCGTCGAGGCGCACGGAACCGGTGGTGACGATCACGTCGCCCACGTTCAGGTGCGGCTGGATGGCGCCGGTGGTGCCGATGCGCAGGAAGGTACGGATGCCCAGCTGAGCCAGCTCTTCCACCGCGATGGAGGTGGACGGGCCGCCGATACCGGTGGAGCAGATGATCACGGCCTTGCCGTCCATCTCGCCGCGCCAGGTAGTGAATTCACGATGGCTGGCCAGGTGCACCGGGTTATCCAACAGCTCTGCGATGCGCTTCACGCGCTCGGGATCACCAGGGACGATCGCCAGGGTGGCGCCTTGCAGATCCGCTTTCTTCAAACCCAAGTGAAATACATCAGACATAGTGGACTCCTGGTTGCTCCCCACCAGCATGGTCAGGGCGCAAGTTAAGATGATTCTTTATGGTACTTTCAAGCCTTCACTCCCCTCGTCAGGGAGGCGCCAACTATGGTCGAAAGCGCTTTCCAATTCCTTGAAGCATCTCACACTTCCTTGCATTGACAGTGACAAATTCGGCGCAAAACGTTTGCTAACCTGATGAATTAATTGAAAAACGTTTTTCTGCCCGCGAACGGGCAAGGACCCTTGTCAATCCCTGTCGCGCCCCATGTTTCCGGTACGTGATCGAGTCCATAAAGTTGCAAAGCAGATACCATTGACCCCTTTTCATCCCCTCTGACGATGTTATGTTGGCGCCCGTATACCACTTAATGGCTAATAAAACGGAGTCCATCATGGCGACATTCAAGTTCTACATTCCCGCAATCAACCTGATGGGAGCAGGCTGTCTGCAAGAGGCGGCAGCCGATATCAAGGGTTATGGCCATCGCAAGGCGCTGATCGTCACCGACAAGATCCTCAACCAGATCGGCGTGGTCGCCAAGGTCGCCGGCCTGCTGGCAGAACATGGCATTGAAAGCGCAGTTTTCGACGAGACCAAACCCAACCCGACCATGACCAACGTGGAAGCGGGCCTGGCCATGCTCAAGGCCAATGGCTGCGACTGCGTCATCTCATTGGGCGGCGGCTCGCCCCACGACTGCGCCAAGGGCATTGCCCTGGTGGCCGCCAACGGTGGCAGCATCAAGGATTACGAAGGGGTGGATCGCTCCGCCAAGCCGCAGCTGCCGCTCATCGCCATCAACACCACCGCCGGCACCGCCTCCGAGATGACTCGCTTTTGCATCATCACCGACGAGGCCCGCCACGTGAAGATGGCCATCGTCGACAAGCACGTCACCCCGCTGATGTCGGTCAACGATCCCGAGCTGATGCTGGCCAAGCCGGCCGGCCTCACCGCCGCCACCGGCATGGATGCGCTGACCCACGCCATCGAGGCGTATGTCTCCACCATCGCCACCCCGGTCACCGATGCCAGCGCCATCATGGCCATCCAGCTCATCGCCAAGCACCTGCGCACCGCGGTCAATCAGGGCGACGATCTGCACGCCCGCGAGCAGATGGCCTACGCCCAGTTCCTGGCCGGCATGGCTTTCAACAACGCAAGCCTGGGCTACGTGCACGCCATGGCCCACCAGCTGGGCGGCTTCTACGACCTGCCGCACGGGGTGTGCAACGCCGTGCTGCTGCCCCACGTACAGGCCTACAACGCCCAGGTGTGCGCCGCTCGCCTGAAGGACGTGGCCCGTCATATGGGGGTTGACGTGAGCGCCATGAATGACGAGCAAGGGGCCGCCGCCGCCATTGCCGCCATCCAGCAGCTGGCGCGCGACGTCAAGATCCCGGCCGGGCTGGAGCAACTCGACGTCAAGGCCGATGACTTCAACCTGCTGGCCGAGAACGCCCTGAAAGATGCCTGCGGCTTCACCAACCCGAAACAGGCGAGCCACGCCGAGATCGTCGCCATCTTCCGCGCCGCCATGTAAGGGCGCAATCGGCAGAAAGGGTCGCATGGCGGCCCTTTTTATTGGCTGATGGATCAATGGCTTTTTACTTCCGTAGAGGGAGCCGGTATGATTTGCCGAGCTTAAAAAGACTTGAATGGATGATCTGAACTCGATATGCGGATGAAACACCTGATTGCCGCGGCCCTGACCGCCCTCACCCTGTCTGGTTGCAGCCTGGTCTATCGCATCGATATTCCTCAGGGCAACTATGTGGAACAAAAACAGGTCGACAAACTGCGCCAGGGCATGACCCGTGAGCAGGTCGAGTTCGTGCTGGGCTCCGCCATGCTGCGCGATGGCTTTGACCCGAACACCTGGTATTACCTCTATGAATTCCAGCCGGGGCGCGGCGAGAAAGAGCGCAAGGAGCTCACCCTGACCTTTGCCAACGACAGATTGGCCACGGTCACCGGCGACTTCCCGCTGCCAGCGGCCTTCCATACCCCGCTCTGATCCCATCCACAAAACCGGCCTCGCGCCGGTTTTGTTTTATTTGACCACCACCATCCCATCTTAGCGAGAGAGCCTCCATGCACCAGCCCAAGAATCCCCATACCCACGGACGACTCGATGGCAAGACCTTGGCAGCCCTCGTTGAACTTGGGAGGCCAACATGAGCCGGTTCCTGATCGCCGGAGCCAGCGGCCTCATCGGCCGCGAGCTGGTGCGACAGCTACCAGCAGAGCACCAACTGACCCTGCTCTGCCGCAAGCCTGGGCAGCCGCAACCCGCCCACCACTGGCTGCCGGTCAATTTCGATATGCTGGCCGCGGTGAATCTGCCCGAACCGGTGGATCTCGCCTTCTGCTGCCTTGGCACCACCCGCAAGGAAGCCGGCTCGGCCGAGGCCTTTCGCCGGGTCGATCTTGACTATGTGCTGGCCTTTGCCGAGCTGGCCCGCCGTCACGGCTGCCAGCGACTGGTGGTGGTCTCGAGCCTGGGGGCCAACCCGCACTCCCCTGCCCTTTATCCCCGCACCAAGGGGGAGATGGAGCAGGCTCTGCTGGCCCAGCCCTGGCCGCGACTCGCCATCGTGCGCCCCGCCATGTTGCTGGGCGATCGCCAGCCGCCGCGCCGCTCGGAGCAGTTTTTCCAGGCCATCTACCCGTTGCTGAAGCCGCTCCTGGTTGGCAGGTTGCGCCGCTGGCGCGCCATCGAGGCCGGCCAGGTGGCCCGCGCCATGATCGCCCTCTCCCGCCAGCCCGCCGGCTGCGAAGTGGTCGAGAACGAGCGACTGCTCCAGCTGTAGCGAAGCGCTTCGACTTGGCGGGTAGATAACGGGATCAAAAAAGGCGCCAAGGCGCCTTCTTTGTATGCGGTGTCGTGCCAGTGCATGCACTCAGTCAGAGTGTTTGCGATTGGCATTGGGACGGCCACCCGTGACCACGTCGGCACGTCCCTCTTCCTTGGCCTTCTCGGCGCGCTTCTTGCGCATCTCCTTGGGATCGGCGATGAGCGGACGGTAGATCTCGATGCGATCGCCATCTTGCAGCAACTCGGAGCCCTTGACCGGTCGGCTGTAGATGCCGAACTTGTTGACCGCCAGATCGATCTCGGGGTGTTTTTGCACTATGCCGGATTGCTCGAGGGCGGCCAGCACCGAGGTCTGTGCAGGCACCCGCAGCCGCAGCACCGTCTGCCGCTCGGGCAGGGCGTAAACCACTTCGATGTTGAGTTGATCAGGCACCGTACACCACCTTGGCGCGGTTGGAGAAGGCGAGCACCATGGAACTCACCAGATCGCGGAAGATCTGGCCGAAGGCCAGCTCGATGAGTTTGGAGGTGAACTCGAAGTCGAGATCAAACTCCACCTTGCAGGCATCCACGTCCAGCGGCGTGAAGGTCCACCAGCCCGCCAGCTTGCTGAAGGGCCCCTCCACCAGCTCCATCTTGATCTGCCGGTTGGCATCGAGCAGATTGCGGGTGGTAAAGGTCTTGGCAATCCCGGCCTTGGCCACATCGACCGAGGCCGTCATATAGTCATCGCCGGTTTCGTGGACACGGCTGCCGACACAACCGGGCAGGAACTCCGGATAAGCGTGAACATCATTGACCAGCCTGAACATCTGTTCGGCGCTGAACATCACCAGGGCACTGCGAGTAATACGGGGCATGGCTTTTCCTCATCCAATCGCCGCGATTTTATCATCATGTTTCATCTTGTGGAGGTAAAACCTCGGTCAAACTGCTCATAAAGCCATCAGTTGACCCGCTGCGCGTTTTACAGCCGCCCTTGCCCACGTATAATGCCCTCCTCCCAGTCATTGCCGGAAATCGCCCGTCATGAGCAAAAAAAACAGTAAAAACAAAGCCGGGTCCAACACCATTGCACTCAACAGAAGCGCGCGCCACGAATACTTCATCGAAGAGAAGATCGAGGCGGGTCTGTCCCTGCAAGGGTGGGAAGTCAAATCTCTGCGGGCGGGCAAGGCCAACATCAGCGAAGCCTATGTCATCTTCCGCGATGGTGAGGCCTACCTGTTCGGATCCAGCTTCCTGCCACTGCAAGCGGCCTCCAGCCATGTGGTGTGCGACCCGACCCGAACCCGCAAACTGCTGCTGAGCCGTCGCGAACTCGACAAGCTCGAGAGCCTGATCGCCCGCCAGGGCTACACCGTCGTTCCCCTCGCCCTCTACTGGAAACAGTGCTGGGTCAAGGTCGAGATCGGCCTGGTGAAGGGCAAGAAAGAACACGACAAGCGTGAAGACACCAAGGCCCGCGAATGGGATCGGGAAAAAGCGCGCATCATGAAGAACAAGCACCGCGGTTGATGGTGCGCCGCCTGCCGGGCGCCGCCCAATAAACCAGCAATCGACCGGCCAAGGCCGGTCGATTGCCATCAACGCCTTGCCATGGCAGGATTTTTGCGTACAATCCCTCTTAACAACTTGGGGCTGATTCTGGATTCGACAAGATTCACGAAACCCAAGGTGCATGCCGAGGTGCGGTAGGCCTCGTTAATAAACCGCAAAAAAATAGTCGCAAACGACGAAAACTACGCACTCGCAGCTTAATAACCTGCGCTGAGCCCTTCTACCCTAGCTTGCCTGTGTCCTAGGGAATCGGAAGGTCATCCTTCACAGGATCGTGTGGAAGTCCTGCTCGGGGCGGAAGCATTAAAACCAATCGAGCTAGTCAATTCGTGGCGTGTCTCTCCGCAGCGGGTTGGCGAATGTAAAGAGTGACTAAGCATGTAGTGCCAAGGATGTAGTAATTTTGGACGGGGGTTCAAATCCCCCCAGCTCCACCAAACAATGTTCCGGCCGGGAACGAAGAAGTACAGAAACCCGCAAGATTCAACGTCTTGCGGGTTTTTTGTTGTCCGAAGAAGTCCCTCCTGTTCGACTACAGCCGGCTCAAAGAGTAACATCCATGGTAACATCGGACTGGTAACACCAATTTCAGTGTTACCATTGGAGGGTAACACCATGAGCACGAACAAGCTGACTGACTCAAAGCTGAGGACGGCCAAACCCGAGGAAAAGGAGTACAACCTCGGAGATGGAGAAGGGCTGTCCCTGAGGGTCAAACCCAACGGCGCCAAGTTATGGCTCTTCAACTACTACCGACCTGGCGATAAGAAGCGTGCCAACATCAGTTTTGGCCCCTACCCCGATGTCACGCTCGCCATGGCGCGCGAGCGGCGGAGCCAGGCTAGGGCTCTGTTGGCCGAGGATATCGACCCTCAGGTCCACCAGCAGGAGCTCATCGCCACGGCCCAGGCAAAGCGCGAAGCCACCGGCAACACCTTCGAGCGGATGGCCACGCTTTGGCTGGATATGAAACGCCACGACGTGTCAGAAGACTATGCCAATGACGCATGGCGTTCTCTTGAGATGTATATCCTGCCCTTCCTCGGTGCGGTGCCGATCAGTGAGATTCGAGCCCCCAGGGTCATTGAGCTTCTGCGCCCTCTGGAAGTCGATGGCAAACTCGAGACAGTGCGCCGCCTCTGTCAGACCCCTGCTCGCAGGCCCTGACATCCTAATCAAGCGAGCAGACAACGAGAAAGACCTTCGATGACTACAAAAGTAAAAACAGGAAACCAACCCATCCTGCATCCTCTACTTCCACTTGAATATTACACAGTAGAGCGTGCATCTCGATTACTTGAATTTGAGGTTGAAGATCTACTTCACTGGGCTAAGTTAGGCTTCATTCATCTCTACATAAATTTCGATCGCTCGTTTCCATACTACTGCCCACGAGTAAAGCTCAGGGGCGGCGTTAATTCCCGCGATCTTATACGTGCCAGCTTCGGTTTCGATTTAGAACTAAGTTTAGAACTAGAAAACCATCCATTCTCCTCTCCCAAAGATGATCTCGATAAAAAAATAAACCCATAAAACCGACGTGGAGAACAGGGCCAACACCATTCCCAACCGAATTATCACCTTGGCATCTGCAAGGCTTATGGGGAATAACCTGCAATGATGCATCTAGTTACATCAAACAATATCTTTCTGGTATTACGGGAGCGCTGCATTCCTTCGGTGTTATGGGAAAGGAATCAGCCATGGGATATTCGGAAATCAGATTCTTCGCCGAGCAGAAGCGTTTGTCAGGAGTTGTAAGCTATGACGCTTTCGCCACTGTGAAGCTAAAAGATGGCCTCATTCCACCAGCTCCATTACTCATTTACGAAGATCTTGCATTTCTACACCAGCGAATTCATTCAGGAGAAAGGTTGGAAGTTAAAAAGATTTTAAATTACTCGCTATCTGAGGAAGAGAATGATTCTGTTCACATTGAGAAGCCACAACATCATTCTGCTGTGAGTTGGGATAATGCGAGAGCTGATATTCTTGCTGCTGCTCTACACCTCGTAGCAAAGAATCCAGACATCTTAAAAACTGTAGGACAACTGGCTGAAGGTGCTCGAATTCACAAAGCGGCCATGTGTGGAAAAAAAGGCGGGCGTAATATTCAGCCCCCTG
The DNA here is from genome assembly GCF_029967615.1 of Aeromonas sp. V90_14. NCBI lineage: Bacteria > Pseudomonadati > Pseudomonadota > Gammaproteobacteria > Aeromonadales > Aeromonadaceae > Aeromonas > Aeromonas sp. V90_14. Next base: position 112,402 of record NZ_JASCAS010000007.1, read on the forward strand.
GGGCTCTCGCACTGATTGAGGAAGCGATAAATACGGGGAAGGTGTATTTCAACAAACGGTAGAAGTAAGGCTACTTCCCAAGGAAGTAACCTTACTTTCAGACTGTTACCTACGTCACCCACTCCCCCCTGTGCTTCAATGACCTCCTCGAAAATAACGACCATAGAGGAAAGTTATGGAAGCACATACCCCACCCACTCCCCCTCAGTTACGCCTCATCCGCATGAAGGAAGTGATCCAAAAGACCGGCTTGAGCAAGAGCAGCATTTACGACCTGATCGCTCGTGACCAGTTACCTAGACCCGTCCGTTTATCACCAACGGGAGGGAGATCTGTCGCCTTTGTGGAATCCGAGATAGACACTTGGATTACGGAGCGCATTGCCGCTCGCCATGCGGAATAGGGGGGACTAAAAATGACCAAAAAAAAGCCGCACCGCAGAACGGTACGACCCAATTTAAACTCCCGAAGAATATCACCTTATGTGCTGGCCCAACAGTTACCGGGCAGCTCGCACAAGTGCTGATTATCCTTCGGCAGGGACCAGCTTCTAGCTTGGGCTTCATCCATGAACACAATATTTTGAGAGCTCCTGCTAGGATTTTGGAACTGCGGCACAAGGGGTTCAACATCACGACCCATATCCAGTCTCACGTGCTATATCGCGGCCACATATACAAGAACACAGCGACCTATGTTCTAGGACACCCCGAATGGTCACCCACTTCCCAGTCTGACAGCAACGTGACCACCAGCTAACTCCTCTAGAGACCAACACCATGACGATTAACATCAATGGGCGTAGTGCTCAGGGTGAAGCCTTACCAAAAATCGGGAAACATAGCCTCAGAACCCTCCAGATAAAGGCGATTTTTGATGCCCGGGCCAGCAATACGCTGGTGGCAATTCAGACCGGGAGTGAGAGATGAGCAAAGCAGGATTCGTCTCGGATGTGGCCGCTGCGGCTACCGGTCATTGGCCCGATCTGCTGACGACTGTGGGTATCGACACCCCGCATCGTGGCAAGCATGGCCCCTGCCCTGCTTGCGGAGGGAAAGACCGCTTTCGACTCGATAACAAGGGAGGGCGCGGTACTTGGATTTGTAACCAGTGCGGTGCCGGAGATGGGCTGACGCTGGTTAGCTTGGTGACTGGCAAGCCGATCAAGGCGGCGGCTGAGTTGATCGCCCCACTGGTAGGGTTGTCTGCTAGTAGTCTGGATATAGTGGCTCAGATCCTGCTTTGTGGCGACAACGACATCACCACCGATGGCAACCCTGGCAAGGCAAAGGCCGAGCTCGCCGCTGCAGCCGTAGGGGGGCTGCTGGCCCTACCTCATGAGTTTTCAGGAGATTGGAACGACTACCACCAAGCCCACGGACTGACTAGGACACAAGAGGCCATCATGATCGCCAGCACAGCCATAAATCAACCACCGGACGCCAGCCAGAAAGAAGTGGCACCCTGCCGGGCCGAGGTTGTCTCACTCCATCCGGTTCGCCATGACGAAGTGACGGAAGAGCAAGATCTACCATCAGGGTTCGCGGTCCGGGGGGATCGCCTCTGTGTCTGGGAACTGGTTGTGCGAGGCGATGATGCCAGGCAAGAGCTGATTCCTATTTCAAGTCCGATCCGGGTATTAGCTGAAACCTCAGACGAGCATGGGCGGGGGTATGGTCGCCTGCTGGAGTGGCAAGATAGTGTCGGTCGGGTACGCCGATGGGCTATGCCGGTACGTTCCTTGGTACCACGCAACGGTGAAGAAGTGTTCACTGCTCTGCTGGACTCAGGTTTGCCTTTTATCGATCTGGGCCACAAGCGGAAGCTGGCAGCCTACCTGATGGCCTGCCAACCGGATAAACGGATCACCTGTGTGGAGCGTACCGGTTGGCATAATCATGCCTATGTGCTGCCAGGCAGGGCCATAGGGTCCGACGGCCAAAGCGTCATTCTGCAGACTACCGGTTACACCCCCAGCGACTTCACCGAACGCGGAACGCTGACTGACTGGCAACAGAGTGTTGCGGCACTGGCTGTCGGCAATTCCCGTCTCTGCTTTGCATTATCACTGGCCTTTGCGGCCCCACTGCTATCGCTGGTAGATATGGAAGGAGGGGGATTTCACCTCAAGGGCGAAAGCACGGACGGCAAGACTACTATCATGAAGGCCGCCGCTAGTGTCTATGGCAACCCGGATCGTTACAGCCAAACATGGCGGGCCACCGGTAACGCCATTGAGGGGATCGCCAGTCGCCGTAATAATGCTCTGCTCTGCCTGGATGAACTAGGTGAATTGGATGGACGCGAAGCGGGGCAAGTGGCCTATATGCTCGCCAATGGTCAAGGCAAGGGCCGCAGCAAGCAGGATGGCGAGCTACGGGAGCGTAAAGCGTGGCGGCTGCTGTTTCTGTCTACCGGTGAGCTGAGCCTTGAGGATCATGCTGCCAGCGCCGGAAAAAGCACCCAGGCGGGGATGGAGGTGCGCACCATCCAAATCCCGAGCGATACCGGCCACTATGGCGCGTTTGAGTGGCTTCACAGCATGGATGGCGGGCGTACTTTTGCCGATACCCTCAAGGCCCATGCAGAACACCAGCATGGTACAGCCTTTCACGTTTTTGTGAGGGAGCTTGCAGAAGACATGATGAAGCACCGTGAATACATGAAAAGCGAGATCCTGCGTCTTGCTGCCGATCTGACCCCAAGCGGAGCAGGCAATCAGGTGGGCCGCGCCATCAATCGGTTTGCGCTGGTGGCCGCTGCCGGAGAACTAGAACCCGACTGGGTGTGACGGGCTGGCCAGAGGGTGAGGCAATCAGGTCGGTGCGGATATGCCTCAAGGCGTGGCTTGCTGAGCGGGGTCACCTTGGAAACAAGGAGGATGCTGCCACGCTGGCGCAGGTGCGCAGTTTTGTCGCGGCGCACCAGTACACCCGCTTTGCAGATTGGTTCGACACCAACCATCGTCCGGCCAACATGGTGGGCTATCGCAAGGTTGAGCAGGATGGTGTGAGCTTCTTTGTGCTATCCCCTGGCTGGAACGAAATCACCAAGGGGCGAGACCCCAAGCGAGCGGCGACTCTGTGCCTGGAGGCCGGCTACCTGTTGACCAGTAAGGACAAGAAGCGACTCCAGCGCAAGACCAGGCTGCCTGGCATGCGTGGAGCCGCGTGGGTATACCTTCTGACCGAGCGAGTGCTGGCCGATGAGGTAGAGGAGCAAGAGAATGAACAATGCTAGCCAGAGGGAAGCAGTTGCCGCCAAGCCAGGTTCCTTTTTCTCCGACTAATGCGCGTGCGCGAAAGCACTGAACATGGTGGAACGGTGGGAACTGTGTCCTCAATGAGCCGGCAATCCCTTACGTACCAACGTCTATGGTTGTTCCCACCTGACATGGTTGGGGTGGGAACAAGGAGGGAACCGTGGGAACAAACAGGCAATCTATTTGAGTTGATCCCACCGGTTCCCACAGCATGACCAGCTTGGTGGGAACAGCGAATCCCAGTAATGGCGGGGTATTGCGGACTTTGTTCCCTCACTCCCACCGTTCCCACTTATTTATGCATAGAGAACGAGCACTGGTCATCAGTGGGTTGTGCTTTGGTAAGGCGGTCGGTTTGCCGATCACCACAGCTTCGGAATGCGTACAGATATAAAGACAGGTTCTAACTGAACACAGGAGGAGCATAACGTGAGAACCCAAGAGATGGACAAAGAGGAAAAACTGCGGCTGCAGTTGCAATTAGAACGCCAACGAAAACGGCTGCAAAAATTATGTAAACAGCCACCGGGTGTTGAACCTATCACTAAGTATCGTAATGCTTGGCCCCGGTTTTTGGGCGGGCAGCGGAGCCGACGATTGATGGAGAGAGCAGAACGAGAGCTGGCTCTTGAAGATTTGGGACCCATCGATCACTTGGCTGCTTTGGTCATTGCAATGGCCTGGCACCCCCATCGTGCTTACATCTTGTGCGTGGCAACACATCCAGGCGTCACCTGTGACGAACTGACGCACGACTATGGCTTGACGTACTCAAATCACAGAATGGTGTTTCGTCGCTTCAACAAAGTGCTGGGGAAAGTGGGTTGGCGTTTCACTTCACACCTCAAGGGGGCACAAAACGAGCCATGGGGCTGGACGCTGGAAAAAATCCCGATGGTCCCATTTCTAAGATGATCACTTTATTTGTTACAAGCGATCATAGCGCTGTGACTATGGCCTTCATGCTTGCAGAACTCAGTGATAGTGCGGGTTGTAGTCATGTTTAGGATTCTCAATCCCGGCAAAATGATCGTTTTTGGCAGTGTCACATCAGCCGATCGCTTAGTATCGACCTAAATATGGCTTAACAAGTTGTAATAAAAGTGTTTTTCATGAATTTTCGTCATCGAGCATGATCGCTTTCTCTATGCTGTTAGCGATCACTTTTCTTGCTAGCCAAGATCGTTTTTATCTCACCACGAGCCCACCAGGTCACCGCCATGCCAGTCATGGCAAGGGTTTTCTGGGTGGGGTGCACACAAGCACCAGCGGTTTAACGCCGAAAATAAAAAACCTTTATATGCTTACAGGTGATCACTGTTGCCAGCAGTCAGCAAAATCCGTGAGCGCATGACTCCGTCTGTCACTCGCAGCGGGTAACCGATTTCTCATCTCACACCACAATCCGCCGCAGCTGTGGTTTATAGGGCACAGGCTCGGGGGTAGACCAACTCATCAACCCATTCGCGGCAAGGGCCTGTTCTGGCAGGTGTTTGCCCTCTTGCTTTACCCGGTGCCATTCATGTTTGAACAAGCCTTCAAGAATATCGACGATGCCCTGCACAAATAGGCTCTTCCATCAACATAACTGGAGCGGCTAAGAGGCCCGATGCGGCTTCTTGTCATGCTTGTTGATTACTTACCCACTGATGGTTATTTTTGAACAATCATGGGTAATGCTTGTAACCGGGGTATCGGCGGCGGGTCGGTCGGTACGGAGCGCCGGTGGCTCTTTCCTGTCAGCACCCTCGACCCGACCATTTTCCCCTTCGACCAAACAACTCAAACCCGTGTCGCATGGCTCGCCAACAAATGGCATCGTCAAGAGCATGCCCTCCCTACTTGTTGATTGCTCCGTTGCCAAGTATTGATTAGCATACGGACAAAACATAACAAACATAACAGACATGACAAAACCAAACAATTTCCCGGCTATACTCCGTGCCACTCGTGCGGCCCTCAACCTGACTCAGGAGCAGCTCGCCGAGCGCCTGGGCGTCTCCTTTGCCACGGTCAACCGATGGGAAGGTGGCGGCAATAAGCCACAGCGTGCCGCGCAGGAGACCATCCTCGCGCTGGCGCGAGAGGCCGGGGTCGAGGGTGCTGAAAGCCCCCCACCTGCTGAAGCGGCTGCTCAGGTAACCCGGCGTCGCACTGGGCGGGCGGCGGCTGCGCCCACCACCAAGCCGATGGAGCAGATGCTGTGGGATGCCGCCTGCTCAATCCGGGGCGAGAAGGACGCGGCCAAGTTCAAGGATTACCTGCTGCCGCTGCTCTTCCTGAAGCGGTTGTCCGACGTCTTTGACGACGAAATCGAGCGCCTGGCCGAGGAGTACGGCGACCGGGCCACCGCTCTGGAGATTGCCGAGTCGGACCATTCCCTGTTGCGCTTCTACCTCCCCCCCGAAGCGCGTTGGGCGGTGATCAGCGGGCGCGAGTCGTTCGATTGGCCGCTTGATGACCGTGGCCGCCCGACCGCACCCCGGGATATCGGCGAGCACCTGACCAAGGCCGTGCGTGCCGTGGTTAAGCAGAACCCGACGCTGTCCGGCGTGATAGACGTGGTGGACTTCGCCGCCGAGCGCAACGGCGAGCGCGACATCAACCCGGCCAAGCTGCGCGGCGTGGTCGAGACGTTCTCCGACCCGCGCTACCGCCTCGGCCTTGCCGACGTGCAGCCCGACTTCCTTGGCCGCGCCTACGAATACCTGCTGCGCAAGTTCGCCGAAGGCTCGGGCCAGAGCGCGGGTGAGTTCTTCACCCCGACCGAGGTCGGCTTTCTGATGGCGCACATCCTGCGCCCCAAGCCCGGTGAGACCTGCCACGACTACGCCTGTGGCTCGGCGGGGCTGCTGATCAAGCTCCAGCTCGTCGCCCGTGAACTCGACCCCACCAGCCGCGTGCCGCTCAAGCTCTCCGGTCAGGAGCTGCAGGCCGAGAGTTATGCCGTGGCACAGATGAACGCCATCATCCACGACATGGAGGTGGAGCTGGCGCGCGGCGACACCATGATCAACCCCAAATTCCGCGAGTCCAGCGGCAAGATTCGTGGGCACGACATCGTGGTGGCCAACCCGATGTGGAACCAGCCGTTCGCGGCGGACCTGTTCGCCAACGATCCGTTCGATCGTTTCCGCACGGCGGGCGGCATCACCAGTGGCAAGGGGGATTGGGCCTGGCTACAGCACACGCTGGCCTGTCTGGATGACCACGGCCGCGCCGCAGTCGTGCTCGACACCGGCGCGGTAACACGTGGCTCCGGCTCCAAGAACGAGGACAAGGAACGCAACATCCGCAAGTGGTTCGTTGATCAGGACCTGATCGACGGCGTGATCCTGTTGCCCGAGAACCTCTTTTACAACACCACGGCGGCGGGCGTCATCGTGGTGCTGAACAAGCGCAAGCCCGCTGCTCGCAAGGACAAGATCGTCCTGCTCAATTGCAGCCGCCACTTCCAAAAGGGCAAGCCCAAAAACTATCTGCCCGAGGAAGATATTCGGTCATTGGCTGCTATGTACGTCAAGGGTGAACCCGTTGACGGCGAGTTAGCCGTCATCACCAAAACGCAGGCAGAAGAGACCGACTACAACCTCAGTCCAAGTAGATGGGTCGGACAGGCCAGTTCAACGGAGTTTGGATCAGTCAGTGCGTTGGTCAAGAAGGTGACCGCTCTGGATCAAGAGACGCACCGCCTTTCAGCAATCATTTCGAAGCTGCTGGCAGGAGTCGAAGATGAGTCTGTTTGACGTCGATCTTGGCTCTGGACGGATTTGGAGTCGCGTTGGAGATTCCTATGCAGTCACGAAGAAACCTCGCGGCCTCAATGTCGGCGCTGTGGCCGAAATTCCCTTCTCAGCGATGGAGGCAATTCCGCAAGGTGGCGCCTACGATCCAACCTTCACGATGAGGTCGCCGCAGGCAATTACCAGCGGCACGTACGTTGAACGCGGCGATGTGCTGGTCGCGAAGATCACGCCTTCATTCGAGAATGGTAAGCAGGCGTTGGCCCGCAGCCTTCCAGCGCCATTCGGTTACGCCACTACCGAAGTTATTCCTTTGCACCCGAGCAAGCCAGGGCATGATCCTCGGGTGCTGTTCTTCTATCTCCTGCATCCCGATGTTCGTCACCATGTCGCGGAACGGATGGAAGGCTCTACCGGTCGTCAGCGAGTACCAGAAGGCGTACTTCTCGATTTACCAATCCCGGAAATCGAGCCAGACGATCAATCGGCCATTGCGGATGCGCTGGAGACGATTCACGAAGCTGCTGCCGCTGAACTGAGCGCCGAACAAAACGCTAGGGCCCTGAAGCGTACCGCGATGAACGCTCTCTTTACGCGCGGCTTGCGAAATGAAGCTCAGCAAGATACCGAGATTGGACCGGTTCCGGCTGGTTGGTTGGTTGAGCGGCTCGGAGTGCATCACTCTGTCGTCTCAGGCGGCACGCCATCGCGGAGTAATCCCGCATTTTGGTCGGGAGGCACCATTCCGTGGGTTAAGACTGGAGAAGTGAATTACTGCGTCATTAGGGAAACCGAGGAGCAGATTACGCCGCTTGGGATTGAGCAATCCGCCGCTAAACTGCTGCGAGCCGGCACCCTACTGATGGCCATGTATGGACAGGGAGTGACCCGGGGTAAGGTTGCCATCCTTGGTATCGAGGCTGCATGCAATCAAGCTTGCGCAGCCATCTCACCGAAAGACGACGCGATATTGCCGCATTATCTGTACCACTTCCTTAGCTGGCGCTATGAGGAAATTCGATCTCTTGCGCATGGCGGTCAACAGCAGAACCTCAATCTCGAAATAGTGCGAGAGCTTCCTGTTGCGTACCCGCAGAGCCTCACAGAGCAGGAAGAGATCTTCACAACACTTGACGCACTAGACCGCAAGATCGATCTGCATCAGCAGAAGCGATGCGTGCTGGAAGAGTTGTTCAAGGCGCTGCTGCACAAGCTGGTGACCGGCGAGATAGCCGTGTCGGATCTGGATCTGTCGGCGCTGTCCCCGGCCTCGACGCAACCCGAGGAGGCCACGGCATGAGCACACTCAAGATCAGCGAAGCCGGCACGGTGCAGTTCCCGATGGTGAAGCACGCGATGGAGATCGGCTGGACGTCGATCACGCCGCAGGACGCACGCACCAAGCGCGGCGGCGAGGCGGGCACCTTCTTCCGCGACGAGCTGGAAGCCAAGCTCGCCGCGTTCAACTCCTGGATGACCACCGATGCGGTGCGCTCGGTGGTGGAAACCCTGGATGCTCTGCCGGCCACCATAGAAGGCAACCGCGAACTGCTTGCCTGGCTGCGCGGTGAACGCCAGTGGTACGACGAAGGCGAGAAACGCCATCGGCCCGTCACCGTGATCGACTTCGAGCACGTGGCGGACAACGTCTTCCACGTGACCTGGGAGTGGAAGATCAAGCCGCCCGCGCGCAAGGGCAACCGGGCCGACGTGATGTTTGTCGTCAACGGCGTACCGGTGGGGATCGTCGAGCACAAGAACCCGAAAGACAACGACGCCATCGAGCGGGCGATCAAGCAACTGCGCCGCTACGAGCTGGAAACGCCGGAGCTGCTGGCGACCACCCAGCTGTTCAACGTGACGCACCTGCTCGATTACTGGTATGGCGTGACCTGGAACGCCAACCGGCGCGACATGGCGCGCTGGAAGCAGGCGCCGGAGGAAACCTACCGCTTTGCGGTGCAAGCCTTCTTCGAGCCGACCGACTTCCTGCGCACCCTGCAGCACTGGATCTTGTTCTATGTGCAGGACGGCGAGACCCGCAAGTCGGTGCTGCGCCAGCACCAGCGGCGCGCTATCGACGCGATCCTGGACCGCTGCGCCGACCCGGCCAAGACACGCGGCTTGGTCTGGCACACCCAGGGCTCGGGCAAGACCTTCACGCTGCTGACGGCGGCGCGTCAGATCCTTGAGGACAAGGCGCGCTACGCCAACGCGACGGTAATCCTCGTGGTGGATCGTACGGAGCTGGAAGGTCAGTTGAAAGGCTGGGTGGAACGCCTGCTGGGCGAGATGCAGCAGCAGGATATTGCGGTTGAGCGGGCCAACAACAAGGCCAAACTGCAGTCCCTGCTGGATGCCGACTTCCGGGGCTTGATCATTTCGATGATCCACAAGTTCGAGGCCATCCGCAAAGACAGCTGTCTGCGCGACAACGTCTACGTGTTCATCGACGAGGCGCATCGGTCGGTGGCCAAGGATCTCGGCACCTACCTGATGGCGGCCGTGCCCAAGGCCACGATCATCGGTTTCACTGGAACGCCCATCGCGCGCACCTCGCAGGGCGAAGGCACCTTCAAGATCTTTGGCACGCAGGATGAACTGGGCTACCTGGACAAGTACTCCATCGCCGAGAGCATTGCCGACGAGACGACGCTGCCGATTAAGCACGTCATGGCGCCGAGCGAGATGACGGTGCCCGCCGAACAGCTGGACAAGGAGTTCTTCGCGCTGGCCGAGAGCGAAGGCGTGACCGATGTAGAGGAACTGAACAAGGTGCTCGACCGCGCGGTGGGCTTGCGCACCTTCCTGACGGCGGACGACCGCATCGAAAAGGTGTCCACCTTCATCGCCGAGCACTTCAAGGAGAACGTGCAGCCCCTGGGCTACAAGGCCTTCGTGGTGGCCGTGAACCGCGAGGCCTGCGCCAAGTACAAGAAGGCGCTGGACAAGCTGCTGCCGCCCGAGTGGAGCGCGCCGGTCTACACCGAAAACTCTGCCGACGTGGTGGACCGGCCACTGGTGGCCGAGTTGCAGATTTCCGACGAGGCCGAGGAGCAGGTGCGCCTCCTGTTCAAGAAGCCTGCCGAGAACCCGAAGATCCTGATCGTCACCGACAAGCTGCTCACCGGTTACGACGCGCCGCCGCTGTATTGTCTATACCTCGACAAGCCGATGCGCGATCACGTACTGCTGCAGTCGATTGCGCGCGTGAACAGGCCCTACGTGGACGCCAATGGCGTGCAGAAGCGTGTCGGCTTGGTGGTCGACTTCGTCGGTGTGCTGCGTGAACTCAAGAAAGCGCTGCAGTTCGACTCCAGTGATGTCAGCGGTGTGATTGAGGATTTGGACGTGCTGCTGCAGGACTTTTTGCAACGCATCGAGCAGGCCAAGAAGGACTACCTTGAGTCGGACGCCGGTGGTTCGCCCGACGAGCGACTCGAACGCCTAGTGTTCGGCCGCTTCCTGACGCCCGAGGCGCGCAAAGCGTTCTTCGAGCATTACAAAGAGGTTGAGGCACTGTGGGAAATCCTCTCGCCCGACCCGGCGCTGCGTGACCACATCGCGACGTATAGGCAGCTTAGCCAGCTATATGCGACTGTGCGCAACGCCTACGCCGAAAAGGTCGGGTTCGTTGCTGACCTGGCCTACAAAACCCGCCGCCTGATCGAGGAAAGCGCAGAGCAACATGGTCTTGGACGATTGACCAAGACCGTGACCTTTGACGTGGCAACCCTGAAGTCGCTGCGCGGTGATAATGGGTCCGACGAAGGCAAAGTATTCAACCTGGTGCGTGGTCTGCAGCACGAGATCGACCAAGACCCTGCCGCCGCACCGGTGCTGCAACCGCTGAAGGACCGAGCTGAGCGCATCCTGAAGGATCTGGAAGAGCGCAAGTCGAACGGTCTGGCTGCGATGGACCATTTAGCAGCTCTGGCGGCTGAGAAGGAAGCGGCTATGAAGGCGGCGCGCGACAGCGGCCTGTCCGCTCGCGCTTTCGCCGTAGCCTGGGTGCTGCGTGAGGATGCCGCCGTCAAGACTGCGGGGATCGATCCCATGACGCTGGCCAAGGACGCCGAAGAGTTGCTCGGACGCTTCCCGAATGCCCCGGTCAACGCCGACGAGCAGCGACGGCTGCGTGCGTCGCTGTACAAGCCCTTTCTTGCCCTGGCACAGGAGGAACGTGCACGGATCGTCGACCTGGTGGTGCAGTTGCTGCTCGCGGATGGTGGCGAATGAAATCGTCGCTGTACCCGGCACAAGACTTAAGGCGCCGCGCACTGGCCTGGGCGGTCAAGCTGAAGGTTAATCCCCGCGTTGTACGGGTGCAGGAGATGCGCAGGAAGTGGGGCTCCTGCTCATCAGCAGGAACCGTCACCTTGGCCACTGATTTACTCGATCAGGATGAGCCTTTTCAGGATTACGTCATCGTTCATGAACTGCTTCACCTGCGTTACGCGAACCACGGGAGGATGTTCAAGGCACTGATGAGCGCCCATGTCCCTGGTTGGCGAACGATCGAGGAAAGTCAGATAGCGGGTGCTGGTGGATCATCCGTTGAGCGACGCTCGCGCAAACCTAGCAGATATGTCAAATAACGATGGAATCCCCAAAAGCTATGTCCTTCGTGACACGAGAACACAGAATGCGCAAAACGAGCAATAACATGCTGCGCACGCAGAGCTAACGAGGAAGGCTCCATCACTGAGACGACTGGCGGCGCAGACTTCCCAACATACCGTAAGAATGTGACCCTGAGAGGAACCCAAAGGGGGCCTATATGAAAGACTCACCCACCCTCGGCAAGGGGTGCACCGTCACGAATGGTAACACTGACAGTAACAACGCCGAGTTACATCTAAAAATATAAACCTTGCAAATCAACAGGCTGTTAACTTAATTAAGGTTCCCCCAGCGTTTGGAAAGGGCCATCTCGCAAGAGGTGGCCCTTTTTTATTACTCTGTTTTCAGCAAACACCCAATCCGCATAATCTCGCCGCCAATCCCGTTACTCCTCGCAACGAGCTATCAACTCTGACATCAGAGTGATGGTCATGGCGATGCTCATGGTGTCACCGCGCTGCAGCAGCCGCAGGCCGGGGTGACCGGCCATATGGTGGGCATTGGCGGCGTGGCTCTGGGGCTCAAGACAAACAAAACCGCTCGCTTCATCCGGCTGATAGAGCATCAGGAAAGAAGCGTCGCTGACCACCTTCAGCCGTTGCTGGCGGGTGGGGTGCACCAGCTCGGCCGTACCATGCCAGCCACCGTAACAGTGGTTGAGCCACCCTTGCGGGCACTGCCACTGGCGAAAGTCAAGGTGGGGCGCTAGCCGGCTAGACCAGTCGGTCGGCAGATGCTCCGGCCCCTCCTGCCAGACGCCGCTCGCCAGAAAGCGAATCTTTGTCTGCTCGTCGCGCCAGAAGAGGGGATGAAAACCGGCGCCGTAGAGACAAGGCGCCTCCCCCAGATGGGTCAGACTGATGCGTGCCAGCAGGCTCACCCCCTGTAGCCGATAGTCAATCTCGGCCAGATAGTGAAAAGGGCCGCATTGGCTGTTGAGCTGCAGCGTCACCGAACTGGCAGAGCCTGCCACCCGCTGCCATGGCAGCAACCAGCCATCGCCATGCAGGAAGAAGTCGGGATCAACCAGATTTTCTGGCAAGCGATGCTCCTCCTCCCACAACTCAAAACAATTGCCTGCCACCCGGTTGGCCAGCGGCACCATAGGAAAGAGGGCGCTTTCGCCGGGATAACAAGATGTACTGGGGTCACTATCGCGCAGCAACGGGCGCCCTTTGTCATCCTCAAGACCCTGCAGACAGGCCCCTTGTGTTGAAACCCGCATCCTAAGATGCGGGTTGCTCAATGTGTATACCGTCATGCCGAGGCGCTCGCCTTGGTCGGCGTCAACTCCACCTTGCCCTGGGCCAGCTGGGCTTCCAGCGCCTCCAGCGTCACCCCCTTGGTCTCGGGCACCTTGCGATAGATAAAGATGAGCCCGGCGAAACAGATGATGCCGTAGAGCAGGAAGCTGCCTGCGGCCCCCAGCCCGGCGTTGAGCAGCGGGAAGGTGTAGGTCAGCACGAAGCAGGCGATCCAGAGCGCCAGGGTTCCGGCCGACATCGCCAGCCCACGCACCCGGTTGGGAAAGATTTCGGAGAGCAGCACCCAGGTGACCGGCGCCAGGGTCAGGGCATAGATGGCGATGGCCGCCAGCACCAGCAACAGCACCGGCAAGCCCAGCACGCCGCTGGCATAGGCCGCCGCCATCATGCCGTAGATGATGGTGAGACCGGCCGAGCCAATCAGCATCAGCTTGCGGCGGCCGAGCTTGTCCACCATGGGCAGTGCAATCAGGGTAAACAGCAGGTTGATAAGGCCGGTGGCGACAATGGATTTGAGGGTGCTGTTGATGTCAAACCCGGCGGAGGCAAAGATCTCCTGCGCGTAGTTGAAGATGACGTTGATGCCGCACCACTGCTGGAATACCGCCAACACCATGCCGATGATGAGGATGGGGCGCACCGAGGGCTTGCCCAGCTCCGCCAGCGATACCTTGTGCGCCGACTCCCCCACCAGCGTCTGGCGGATCTCGGCCAGCGTCTGCTTGGCATAGCCATCGCCACCAATCTTGCCGAGCATGCGGGCCGCCTGCTCATACTGGCCATCTTTGGCCAGCCAGCGCGGTGACTCCGGCACGAAGAACATCAGCACCAGAAACGCCAGCGCCGGCACCAGTTCGGCCCCGAACATCCAGCGCCAGCCGGACTGGCCGTTCCAGGTGGCCAGAATATCGGCCTGGGTGGCGTTGCTCGCGACCGGATCGGCGATCATCAGGTTGACCAGCTGAGCCGCCAGCACACCGATCACGATGGTGAGCTGGTTGATGGCAACGAACTTGCCCCGCTTGTCGGCCGGACTGATCTCGGCGATGTACATGGGCGAGAGCGCAGAAGCCAGACCGATACCGATCCCCCCCACAATGCGATAGACCACGAACAGATCGAAGTTGCTGGCCGCAGCCGTACCCCATGCCGAGATGGTAAACAGGATGGCGGCCAGGATCAGCGGCTTCTTGCGGCCGAAGCGATCCGCCGACCAGCCGGAGATGGCGGCCCCCAGCACACAGCCCACCAGCGCCGAGCTCATTGCCCAGCCGGACTGGGCCGGATCGGTGATGGAAAAATAGGCCTCATAAAAGGGCTTGGCCCCGCCGATGACCACCCAGTCGTAACCAAACAGCAGGCCACCGCAGGCGGCTACCAGGCAGATCATCCAGACGTAGCCCATGTTGAGCCGGTGCGTATCCGAGCGATGTTGAGTGTGTTCCATGACTCATCCTTATTATCTTGTCGATTGTAGGGTGCAGTGGCGCCCCGTACCGTGGCGGGGCGCCCGTTGTTGTTATGGCTGTGATGGATTGAGTGACAGCTCGCGGCAGATCAGGGCGAACAGCTGCCCCTTGTCGTGAGCCGGGTTCAAGATGAGCAGCTCGCGCAGGGTCTGGGCACACGCGTCGCGCTGATCCAGCCCCAGCTGACCGAGGGCCCTCACCAGCAGACAGTGCTGGCGGTGTTTATGCTGCGGGTCGTCATCCAGCACGATGAGATCCGGCAGCGAAACGGCGAAGAAGTCCGCCTCGACCGACTCGCCCATTGCCTGCTCGGCCCAGCCTACCATCCCTTCAAACAGACGCTGCGCCTCGGCAACCCGACCAAGACGCGTCAGCGCCATACCCTGATAGAAGAGGTAATCCACCGGCTGATCGTTGTAGTAGCGGCTGGCCCCCAGCGACCCCTGACCAAGACAAGCCGATTGCAGGCACTGGGCCGCCAGACTCTGGTTGTCACAGGCCAGATGGCAGAGCGCCAGCAGGTAGTGAATGTCGTTGTCGGTTTGTCCTACAAGGCGCCCCTCTCCCAGATTGAGGGGGTAGTGCAGCGCCTGTTGCAGCAACGGAATAGCCTGCTCGTGGCGTCCCTGAGTCATCAACACCAAGGCACGGCGCTGCTGGTTGATGAGGTACTGGCCGGTCACCTTGCCCTCGCCCCCCTCCCAGGGGTGGAATTCGCGCAGCCGCAAGATCTCGGCCGCAGCCTCCAACTGACCGGTGATGTGATAGAGGCTGAGCAGTTCGGCGGTCAGATCATCGCGCTTGAGGGCGACCGCCCGGTGCGACTCCAGCAGGGCCAGCCGCTCTGCGGGGGCCATGGCACAACGCTTGTGCAATTGATCCAGCTCGAACAGCAGCCGCGCATCGTTCGGCTTGAGAGCAAAGGCCCGACGGAGGCACTGCTCGGCCGCCGCCATATCACCCGCCTTGTTGAAGTGGTGGATACCGAGGTTACGCCAGACCGGGGCAAAGTCCGGTGCCTGCTCGCACACCCGCAGCCACAGGGCAATCGCCTGCTCGTAGTTGCGCTTGCTGTAGTGAAAGCAGGCCAGCAGATAGCTGGCAAACCAGCTGTGGGAAAGCTGCGCCAGCATGGCCACCTCGCCCAAGGTGTTGGGGAAACGTACCTTGCGGCCAAACGCCTGCTCGGCCCGCATCAGCAGCGCCTCCTGCTCCGGCCCCGCTGCCAGCAAGCTCGCCTCGAACAGCAGCGGCAGGGTCTCCTCCATCGGCAGGGCTGCCAGCAGCTTGCTGGCCAGTTCGGGGCGCCGCCAGCTCAGCAGTTCGCTGGTGAGGAAGCAGAGGTTGGTGCCACGCCCGTTGCAAAGACGGACCAGCGCGTCGCGATCGGCGGTCTGCTCGCTCGCCAGCCAGCGCAGGAAGGCCAGCTGATAGTGAAGCGGATAGCGGACTCGCTGCTCGTCGATATAGGTAATAGCTGCCTCCGGCTCACCAGACTCCAGCAGGGCCAACCCCTTGAGAGCGATGGCACCGTAGTGAGTGCCGTTGACGGCGAGGCTGCGCTCGACAAATTGCAGCGCCTGCGAGGCGTCGCGGCGCACCATGGCGATACGGGCCAGCCCGAGGAAGCCGCCATCGCGACAGTTGCCACTCCAGGTCGCCTTGTAGAAGTCATCGAAGGCGGCATCGAACTGGCCGAGTCGCTCCTCGATATGGCCGCGCAGCAAGCTGGCCTTGCCGCACTGGGGGTTCTTGTTGAGGCGATGGGCCCGGGTCAGCGCCTGATTGACGTAGACCAGCGCCTGCTCATAGTTGGCACGGTTGTACTCCAGGGTCGCCAGTGCCAGGTTGCAGCGATAGTCGCCGCTATCGAGCTCCAGCCCCCGCAGGTAGTAATCAAAGGGTGAGCGGCTGGCGTGCAGATACTGCTCCAGATGCTGGCCGATGAAGTAGAGCTCGTCGACCGAGTCGAGGTTGACGGCGGGCTCTGGTGCGGTGGCCGGATCCGGCAGAGCCTCGCCTGCGGGCTGATGCTCCAGATAGCTCAGCACGCACTGACCCTGCTCATCCAGCAGACGGGCCTGCAAACGCCCCTCGCTGGTAATGGCGAGCGACTCCAGCCAGGCCTGACCCGGCTGCAGATCCAGAGGTTGCGTAAACAGCACGCCCCCCTCGTCGCTTACCTCGAAGCTGGCCCCGCGAAGTGGCGCCACCGCATAGACCCCGCAGACGAGGCCGTCATCGCTGCGCTCCAGCTTGATAGCGGCGCGGGTGTTGGCGTTTTGCAGAGTGCCCAGGGTGTTGTAGGGCAGGAAGTTCTGCACAAACACCTTCTCCTCCCCCGCATCCAGCCAGGTGAAATCGGGCTGGTTGTCGGTATAGACCCCGGTCATCAGCTCGATGTAGGGGCCGTTGTCGTCGGTCAGGTTGCGATCCCAGGCCTGACCAAAGTCACAGTTGCCCCAGCTCCACTGCTTCTTGCCCGGCGAGACGTGGTGATCCGCCACGTGCAACAGGCCGCCCTGCTCGTCATAACAGTAGGCACCAACGAAGTCGTAGTCAGATTTGTCCGCCATATAGGAGGTGGGCACCGGAATGTTGCGGTAGCGGGAGATATCGACCCCGGCGGAGTAGTCCACCTTGTAGTAGGTGCCACGGGCGATGGGGAAGGCGCTGACGTCGCGCTTGCCGTGGTCGTAGACGGCGGTGACATCGGGCGGGAAGACGCTCTGGTGGGCATCCCCCCCTTTCACTGCCGGGTTGGACCACCAGAGGAAATGGCGCGGCGTGTCGTTGCCGTTGAACACCTTGCCGGTGATCTCGATGAGCGCCTTGTCGGGATAGAGGGTGAAGCCTGCCATCACCTGCAAACCACGCATCGGCTCAACCTCGCCCAGCCAGACGGTCTTGGCGCCACCCTCCTGCTCCGCGATGGTGAAATCCACCGGCATGAAGGTGGTGGGTCTGTGGTGCTGCGGCCAGTTGAACTCGATGCCGCCGGAGATCCAGGGCCCTACCAGCCCCACCAGCGCGGGCTTGATCACTTCGTTGTAATAGACGAAATCCCGCTGCATCACCTTGTCGTAAGCACGGTGGATGCGACCACCCAGCTCCGGCAACAGCATCACCTTGATGAAGTCGTTCTCCAGCCAGACCGCCCGATAGGGCTTCATCTGCTTCTGGCCGGTGAGGGTATCGATCACGCCATAGGGATAGACGGCCCCCGAGGAGCCCTGATAGACCCGCTTCTCGAGAAACATGGGGTTGGGATCTTCGGTACCCACCTCGTAGGTCGGCAGGGTGATGGTCTCGACCCAGACCTTGACATCAGCTCTCATCAATCTCGCCTCACTTAATACTTGTTAGTAAAAATTTCAGTGAGACCAGATTAGAATGGTTAAACCACCATTAATTGCCTAAAGATCACGCAATACAGTAAGCGGAGTTTAGTGAAGTGATGAGCACAGGGTTGAACAATCAGAAGGTACGCCACCACAACAAGCAGGTGCTGCTGGCCCTGCTCTACCAGCTCAAGGAGGCGAGCAAGTCCACCCTGGCACGCCATTGCGAGCTCTCCATTCCGGCGGTCAGCAAGATCCTCGACGAGCTGGTGGCCGAGGGGGCCATCAGCCACAGCGAGCAGAACCTCTCCCAGCGCGGCATCAATGGCGGCAGCTACCGCATCGCCAGCGGTCAGGGGGCGATCCTCTGCCTCAATATCAGCCCCACCAGTCTGGAGAGCATTCTGGTGGACAACCTGATCACCCCGCTCGATGACTACGCCGGCCAGAAAATTGCGCCGCAAACCCCGGACGAGCTGCTGCGCCTGATCGAGGTCTGCTACTACCAGCACAAGCGCCACCACAAGGGGCTGGCGATCCGGCTGGCCATCGCGGTACACGGTCAGGTCAACCCGGCCAGCGGGGTGTCACAGACTATGCCACAGGCCCCCTGGCACGCGTCGGTCGAGCTCAAGTATCTGCTGGAGGAGCGCCTCGGCTGCGAGGTGATGGTGGACAACGACTGCATCATGCTGGCGCTGGCCCAGAAGTGGCAGGGGGTGGAAAACGTCGGCGATTTTTGCGTCATCAACGTCGACTACGGCATCGGTTCAGCCTTCATCATCAACGGCCAGATCTACCGGGGAGCCCTGTTTGGCAGCGGCCAGATCGGCCACACCATCATCAACCCGGATGGCAGCGCCTGTGCCTGCGGCCGTTACGGCTGTCTGGAGACGGTCGCCTCCCTCTCGGCCATCAAGAAGCGGGCCCGGGTCTTTCTCAAGCAGCAGGGGGCGGATCCCGCAGCACTGGCGGAGGGGCGTGTCGGCACAGCCCAGCTGCTGGCACGCTATCAGCAGGGAGAACCCATGATCCGGGCCATGGTGGACGAAGGAGCCCGCGCCATTGGCCTGAGCCTCTACAACTTTCTCAACATCCTCAACATCAACCGTATCTGGCTCTATGGTCGCAGCTGCGGTTTTGGCGAGGAGTGGCTGCAGACCATCATCCACCAGACCGGTGCCAACCCGTTCGACTGCAGCGACGCCGTCAACGCCACCCACATCCGCTTTGGCCAGCTCAGCCGCGCCCAGCAGGTGATGGGGATTGGCTATCTCTATGTGGAAAGTGCCCTGGCACAGCCTCACTAGCCTGTTTGCGCAAGGGCTGACTCAGACCCCCGCCTGCTGGCAGGCCCAGTCGATGAAGGCTTGCGCCTTGGGGTTCTGGCAATTGGGCAGGGTGGCAATGTAGTAGCGCTGGGCGCAGTGCACCGCCATGTCCGGGAAGGGGGCCACCAGCTCGCGCCGTGCCAGTCGCTTGCTCACCAGGTTCTGGCGCCCCATGGCGATCCCGGCGTGGTTCATGGCGGCGATGATGGCGAGATCGGAGCGATCAAACCCCATGCTGGCCCTGCATGCCGAAAGCGACACGCCGGACTGCTCGGCCCAGCTGGACCACTCGTCGCCGTCGGAGTCATGGCCCCAGGCTTGCCGATCGTGCAGCAGGCGGCAGTGCGCCAGGTTGGCCGGGTTGGCCGGGTTGGCCGGGTTGCCGAGCAGCCCGTGCTGTTCGGCATACTCAGGGCTGCACACCGGCACCATGTACTCGTCCATCAACGGATGGATGGCGAGCCGCGCAGGCGTCTTGTCGTCGAAATAGAGGGTGAGATCGATGCCGTAACCGTGCAGGTTGATGTTCTCGTTGCCGGTCATGATGTTGAGCTCGATCTGGGGATGCAGGCGAGAGAAATCCGCCAGTCGCGGCACCAGCCAGCACTGGGCGATGGAGGGACGCGAGTAGACGGTCAGGGTGCCCGACAGCTCCTGATGGCGGATCTCAAGGATCTCCTGGTTGATGAACTCCAGCGATGACTTGAGCGCCCAGAATACCCGCTGCCCGTCTGCCGTCAGCGCCACCTTGCGGTGAAAGCGCTGGAACAGCTTGAAGCCGAGATCCTCCTCCAAGGCGCTTATCCGGTGGCTCACCGCACTCGGGCTGAGCGCCAGCTCGTCGGCGGCCAGCGCAAAGGAGCCGTGTCTGGCTGCCGCCTCGAAGGTGTGCAGCCTGGCCAGCTGATAGCCGTTGAGCAGCTTGTTTCCCGCAACACAGCTTCTCGCCACATAGTTCTCTTCGCCGTACATATGCCCCCCTTGCGAAATCGGCACCGATGATACCGAAAAAGTGGCCCGCTGCATCAGCTCACACCACGCAAAACCACCTTCACAACATAAATGTGATGAATGTGGCACCTTTGCATCAACCCAGCTCATCCAAGCTGCCGATTTCATCATTTGTCAGGGAACCTGCATTTTCATTCAATAGCGCCAACATCATTCCCATCACAGAGGCACGCCATGAATTCAGAAATGTGGATCGTCGGAACCCTGCTGACCAGCATATTGCTGATCGTCGTCACCATAGTGAAAGGCAAGGTCCACCCCTTCCTCGCCCTGCTGCTGGCGAGCTTCTATGTGGGTGCCCTGATGGGGATGAACCCGCTCAAGATGGTCAATGCCATGGAGGAAGGCATAGGCGGCACCCTGGGCTTTCTGGCCGCCGTCATCGGCCTTGGCACCATACTCGGCAAGATGATGGAGGTGTCGGGCGCCGCCGAGCGCATCGGCCTCGCCCTGCAGCAGTGCCGCTGGCTGTCGCCCCAGGTGACCATGGTGCTGGTCGGGCTGGTATGCGGTATCACCCTGTTTGTGGAGGTGGGGGTGGTGCTGCTCATTCCGCTGGCCTTCTCCATCGCCCGCAAGACCAACACCTCGCTGCTGACCCTGGCCATTCCACTCTGTACCGCCCTGATGGCCGTGCACTGCATAGTGCCGCCCCACCCCGCCGCCCTCTATGTCACCAACCAGCTGGGTGCCGATGTGGGATCCGTCATCGTCTATGGCCTCGCGGTCGGGCTGTTTGCCTCGCTGGTGGGTGGCCCGCTGTTTCTGAAGCTGCTGGGCAAGCGGGTACCGTTCAAGGGGGTGCCTGCCGCCTTTGCCGACATCCAGGCCCGCAACGAGGACGAGCTACCGACCTTGGGCGCCTCTCTCTTCACCGTGCTGCTGCCTATCCTGCTGATGCTGGTCAAGACGGTGGCCGAGCTCAACATGGATCACGCCAGCCACCTCTATACCCTGCTGGAGTTTATCGGCAACCCCATCACCGCCATGTTCATCGCCGCCTTCACCGCCTACTACGTGCTGGGGATCCGCCGGCGCATGCAGATGGAAGGGCTGCTGGACCAGACCGAGCAGTGCTTCTCCTCCATCGCCAACATACTGCTGATCATCGGTGCCGGCGGCGCCTTCAACGGGGTACTCAAGGCCAGTGGCCTTGGGGACGGCCTGGCCACCATCCTCTCCCAGCTCGACATGCATCCCATCCTGCTGGCCTGGCTGGTGGCCATCGTGCTGCACGCCGCCGTGGGCTCAGCCACCGTCGCCATGATGGGGGCGACCGCCATCGTCTCCCCCATCATGGTGCACTACCCGAACATCAGCCCGGAGATCATGACGCTCGCCATCGGCTCTGGCGCCATTGGCTGCACCATGGTCACCGACTCCCTGTTCTGGCTGGTCAAGCAGTATTGCGGCGCCACCCTGAACGAAACGCTCAAGTACTACACTACCGCCACCTTTGTCGCCTCCCTGATGGCGCTGGCCGGCACTTTCCTGCTCTCCTGTATCGTGTAACGAGGCCGAGAACAACATGAAACACATCGACGTATCACAACTCACCCAGCAGTTTCCGCTGCTGCAATCCCTGATCGCGCTGGAACCGGTCAGCTGGTTCAACCCCAAGGCCACCACCCTGGTGGAAGGTCTTCCCTATGTGGGGCTCGATGGCAGCGATGTGGCGGATGCCTCCGCCCGCCTAGCCCGCTTCGCCCCCTACCTGTGTGAAGCCTTCCCCGAGACCCGTGCCAGCAAGGGCATTCTGGAGTCCGAGATCGCAACCATTCCCGCGATGCAGGCCACTCTCAACCAGCGTTACGGCGTTGAGGTCACCGGTCGATTGCTGCTCAAAAAAGACAGCCATCTGCCCATCTCCGGTTCCATCAAGGCGCGCGGCGGCATCTACGAGGTGCTGGCCCACGCCGAGCAGCTGGCGATCAAGGCTGGCCTGCTCTGCGAAGAGGACGACTATCGCAAGCTGTTTACAGACGAGTTCCGCCACTTCTTCAGCCAGTACAGCATCGCGGTGGGCTCCACCGGCAACCTCGGCATGTCCATCGGCATCATGAGCGCCCGCCTCGGCTTTCGCGTCACCGTCCACATGTCGGCCGATGCGCGGGAGTGGAAGAAGCGCAAGTTGCGCGAACATGGCGCCATCGTGGTGGAATACGCCGAGGATTACGGGGTGGCCGTGGAGCAGGGACGCAAGGAGGCCGAACGCGATCCCGCCTGCTTCTTCATCGACGACGAGAACTCCCGCACCCTGTTCCTCGGCTACGCAGTGGCCGGTGAGCGGGTGAAAACGCAGTTTGATGACATGGGGATTGTGGTGGACGCCGACCATCCGCTGTTTGTCTACCTGCCTTGTGGTGTCGGCGGCGGCCCCGGCGGGGTGGCCTTTGGCCTCAAACTCGCGTTTGGGGACAATGTTCACTGCCTGTTTGCCGAGCCGACCCACTCCCCCTGCATGCTGCTCGGGGTCCACACCGGCTTGCACGATGCCATTGCGGTGCAAGACCTTGGCATCGACAACCTCACTGCGGCCGACGGCCTGGCGGTGGGGCGCGCTTCCGGCTTTGTCGGCCGCGCCATGGAGCGGCTGCTGGCCGGTTTCTACACCCTGAGCGATCAGGAGATGTATGACCTGCTCGGACTCTTGGCCCGCGCTGAACAGATCAAGCTCGAACCTTCTGCGCTGGCCGGCATGGCAGGTCCGTGGCGCGTGGCGGCCAACCTTGAATGGCAGGCTGTCCAGGGGCTGGATGCAGCCAGAATGGCCCGGGCCACCCACCTGGTGTGGGCCACCGGCGGCGGCATGGTGCCCGCCGAGGAGATGGAAAAGTACCTGGCCAGCGCCCGCCTCTGATCTTTTTTCCAGCCATAAAACCCGCCAGACTGGCGGGTTTTTCTCGTGTGGGATCAGCAAGATGGCGCCGCTGTTCGCCCCCTTGCAAGCCAGACGGCCAGACAGCTGGACACCCTGAATTGCCGACAATCCCCCCAAGCTGGTTATTTTGTGATACGATAGTGACCGTTTTTTGACATCTGCACCCACGTTGGCGCCCTGATCCGGCGAGATCGCGACCCAATCCGTCGATCACAACCATGTCGGGCATGCAGAAAAACCGTGGCCTGATGGCCCCGTCCGGCACAAAGCCTGGCGGTGGTCAGCAAGACACACGAGATAAGGAGATCGGGCAATGAAACAATATCAAAGCTGGCTGGGACAATATCTGATGAGTCGCCGCGATGGGGATCACGCCATGGCATCCGAACTCGCCAGCTCCATCTGCGAGTTCTGGCAGGCCCAGGGAGACGAGGCCGAGTTCAGCAAATGGCAGCAGATCTACCAGCAGCACGTGGAAAAGACCACCTGACCCATTGGGTGCCCCCATCGGCACCCGCCCATCACCCATAAAAAAACCGGCGCTCATGGCGCCGGTTTTGCATTTCAGGGACCAAATTACATCTGGTCGACCATGTCCTGGGCGAACTGGGAGCAGGAGCGCAGGGTGGCCCCTTCCATCAGACGCTCGAAGTCATAGGTGACAGTCTTGTTGCGGATCGCCGCTTCCATCCCCTTGATGATGAGATCGGCCGCTTCGGTCCAGCCCATGTGACGCAGCATCATCTCGGCAGAGAGGATGAGGGAGCCCGGGTTGACCTTGTCCTGACCAGCGTATTTCGGCGCGGTGCCGTGGGTTGCTTCGAACAGGGCCACGCCGTCGCCGATGTTGGCACCCGGTGCGATGCCGATGCCGCCCACCTGGGCCGCCAGCGCGTCGGAGATGTAGTCGCCGTTCAAGTTCATGCAGGCGATGACGTCATACTCGGCCGGGCGCAGCAGGATCTGTTGCAGGAAGGCGTCGGCGATGACGTCCTTGACGACTATGGTCTTGCCGGTTTTCGGGTTCTTGAAGGAGCACCAGGGGCCGCCGTCGATGAGCTGGGCATCGTACTCTTTCTGGGCCAGGGCATAGCCCCAATCCTTGAAGGCACCTTCGGTGAACTTCATGATGTTGCCCTTGTGCACCAGGGTCACGGAGTCGCGATCGTTGTCGATGGCATACTCGATGGCGGCACGGACCAGACGCTCGGTACCGGCCTTGGACATGGGCTTGATGCCGATGCCGCAGGTCTCGGGGAAGCGAATTTTCTTCACGCCCATCTCGTTTTGCAGGAAGGCGATCACCTTCTTGGCCTCGTCGCTGTCGGCTTTCCACTCGATGCCGGCGTAGATGTCTTCGGCGTTCTCGCGGAAGATCACCATGTCGGTCAGATCAGGACGCTTGACCGGGCTCGGGGTGCCCTCGTAGTAACGGACCGGACGCAGGCAGATGTAGAGATCCAGCTCCTGACGCAGAGCCACGTTGAGGGAGCGAATACCGCCACCGACCGGGGTGGTCAGCGGGCCCTTGATGGCCACGCAGTATTCACGAATGAAATCCAGGGTTTCGGCCGGCAGCCAGGTACCTTCGCCATAGACATGAGTCGACTTCTCGCCGGTGTAGATCTCCATCCAGGCGATCTTGCGCTCGCCTTTGTAGGCTTTCTCGACCGCGGCATTCACCACATTCAACATGGCCGGGGTCACGTCCACACCGATGCCATCCCCTTCGATAAACGGAATGATCGGATGGTTGGGAACCTGCAGCTTGCCGTTGGCATCGACTGTGATTTTCTGGCCCTGGGTCGGGATAACTACTTTGCTTTCCATCGGCATCTCCTAACTTCCGTTTGTTATCAATCTGTAAGTTGCGCGCGGCCATCTTAAGCCCATCCATTTGCAGAATCAAATGGCGAGCACGCATGTCAGACCATAGTCGCGCACTGGATCACAATGCGTCCCTTCGGCCTGCTCCGGATCCGAAGCAGCCCCGCCGGTGCCTGACTCGGACAGGCTCCAGCAGCATCCCTGCTTATCCCGCCAGCCCCTCGGCCTGCCCCTGCGGCTGGCTGAGTGCCCGGTACTGGGAGGGGGTCAGCCCGGTCTTCTGCTTGAACACCCGGCAAAAATAGTTCACATCGCTGTAACCACAGCGGCTGGCCACCTCTTCGAGGCGAAAGCGGTATTTCTTGAGCATGAACTTGGCCCGATCGATGCGCACCCAGCTGATGTAATCGGCCAGACGCATGTGCCCCTGCTCTCGAAACAGGTGCGACAGGTGGCTGGCCGAGACGTTGAAGCGATGGGCGATCGAATCCCGGCTGATGGGGCGGTGAAAGTTCTCCTGGATATAGATGCAGATCCCGTGAAACAGCTCGGCCCCCCGCGGCCGCTCGAAGGTGGACTCGGCCAGCAGCTGGCGCACGCTGGTGAGCAGCGCCTGCAGCAGGTGATTGTCGGTGGGGGAGCGAGCGGGATCCTCGGTCAGCACGTTGAGTGCCGCCAGTATATGTTCGTTCACATGGCCGGCCCGGGCCATGATGCTGTGCTTTTGCACGTCAAAGAAATCGGGGTCTTCCCGCCGCTTGCTCACCAGACTGAAACCCAGCTGGCGCTTGCCGAACAGCAGGCTCAGCACCGAGCAGTCGGTGGTCCAGAGCGGCTTGTTCCAGCCGTTGGGGGGGATGTAGAGCGCCTGCCCCGGGGCGATACAGATCTCCTGGCAGCCCTGCTCCCTGTCCCAGATCTGGTTGCGGTACTCGCCGCTGAACACCAGCTCGAGGCGAGGAAAGTTGACCTGATAGCTGAAACCGGGCGGCACCCCCTGATCCTGGGCAAACCAGATCTGGTCGAAGGGGGCCTGCTCGTGGAGGGCGCCATCGAGCAACTGGCTGAAGACAAGAGACATGCTGATCCTGATCAAGAGAGAGGCAAGCGGTTGCGGTGCCCGCGACCGCCCATGTTATAGTCCGGTCCGCGGCAGCAATGCCACCCTTTTCTGCACCCGATTTTCTGCACACCAAATGAGGCATCCCTTATGAGCAGTCGCGATCTGCCCTCTTTTTTGTCAATGCAAAATCCGATTCAAGGCTACGACTGGGGCAGCCATGACGCCCTCACCACCCTGTTCGGCATCCCCAATCCGGCGGGCAAGCCCCAGGCCGAACTGTGGATGGGTGCCCACCCCAATGGCTGCTCCGAGGTCGTGCTGGCCGGGCAGGCGCAAAAGCTCTCGACCCTGATAGAGAACGCCCCCGCCGCCGTGCTGGGGGACGCCACCCAGGCCCGTTTCGGCAGCCTGCCGTTCCTGTTCAAGGTGCTGTGCGCCGAGAAGGCTCTCTCCATTCAGGTGCACCCGAGCAAGGCGCAGGCCGAAGCCGGCTTTGCCAAGGAAGAGGCCGCCGGCATCTCGCCCAAGGCCGCCAATCGCAACTACAAGGACCCCAACCACAAGCCCGAGCTGGTGTTTGCCCTCACCCCCTATCAGGCGATGAACGGTTTTCGCGCCATCCCGGCCATCCTGGCGCTGTTCGAGCGGGTCAAGCTGCCCGCCCTTGCCGAACTGGTTGCCGCCCTCGCCGCCAGCCAGAATGAAGCGGGTCTGCAGCACTTCTTCCACCAGTTGCTGGTGCTGGCAGGGGCGCGCAAGGAGGAGGCACTGGCGGGCCTGCTGGCCTTTGCCGCCGCCCATCAGGATGAAGAGACCTTTGCGCTGATCACCAGCCTGGCCGCCCAGTACCCGGGGGATGTGGGGCTGTTCTCGCCGCTCTTGCTCAACGTGGTGACCCTGCAGCCCGGTCAGGCGATGTATCTGGACGCCTGCACCCCGCACGCCTATGTACGCGGCACCGGCCTTGAGATCATGGCCAACTCCGACAACGTGCTGCGCGCCGGGCTCACTCCCAAGTACATAGACGTGGCCGAGCTGCTGGATTGCACCCGCTGCTTGCCCAAGCCGGACGACCAGATCCTGCTGGCCCCCCGCATGGAAGGGGCGGTACAGCACTTCGAGGTGCCGGTGCCGGACTTCACCTTCAGCGTCTATCCGGCGGGCGAGCACCAGCTCACCACCGCCAGCGCCGAGATCCTGTTTGCCATCGACGAGGTGGTGATCCTCAAGCGCGGTGACGACACCCTGCGCCTCGAGAAGGGGCAGTCCGCCTTCATCCCGGCCGCCACCGGCCGCTACCAGCTGCTGGCCGAGGGCCGGGTCGCCCGCGCTGGCAACCGCTGCTAAACCGGTCTGCATCGACCCATGACCACAAGGGCCATCCAGGATGGCCCTTGTTTTTTGACGGCCACCGCCACCGCGCTCCCCTGCTCTCTGATCTCTACTCTTTGCCGACAAATTTCTTGATGTGCGGCATAAATTCATCAGATCCTGCTGTCGTCCTCTGCCGGGTTGGCTATCATGCCCGTCTGGCTATCACTGCGCCTTGACCCTCGCCGGGGCCACCACAGTCACCCGGCACCCGTTCAGGAAGAACATCATGAAAGGCTACTGCGGACTATCCGTTTTATTGCTGGCGCTGCTGGGCAGCCCGGTGCATGCCGCCTGTGACAAGGGGGTGGCGCTCAGGCTGGCCAAGGCGTTCTGGAACGAGCACAAGGATTTCTATTACGCCGACCCGGCGCCGCTCAAGGCGCTGCTCACCCCCGACTTCTTCGCCGTGCTGAGCAGCGAAGCTGCCTGCAACGCCGACGGCGAGGTGTGTGCCATTGATGCCGATCCCTGGATCAACGCCCAGGATGGCGAGGTGAGCGAACCCGTCAGCTTCACCCTGGCCAACCAGCAAGAGCAAGGGGTAACGGTCAGGATGCAGTATCTGTTCGCCCTCTCCGACACCCAGAAAGAGCCGCAGACGGTCAGCCTCCACTTTCAAAAGAGCGGCGACAACCGCTGCTACCTGATGGATGACTTCATCCCCCCCGGCGACAGTTCCCTCAAGCAGCGCCTGCGCCAATGGCAGAGCCACAACGCCATCGAACCGCAATAAAAAACCCCCGCCGTGCTGGCGGGGGTTTTGCATTCTGCCGGGCCGCGTGCGCCTCAGCGCCGGGCTGGCCACGGGGTCACTCCTCCACGGCCTCCGGCTGAGGCTCTTCAGCGCGGATCTGCTGCAGCTCTTCGACCCTGGCCTGCCATTTGTCGTGGGCCTGTTTGCGCTCCTGTTGCTTGAACTCTTCGCGCATGGTGTCGATCTCTTGGACCAGTTTTTCCATCGGGATGTCTCCTTACATCTGGGTGAACATGACAAGTAAAACGGGTTGACGGCACACTCCGCATCAAGGGCGTTGGCCTGTCGGTTCATCAGGTTTGACTTCCGGTTTGCCAAAACTGTCCAACTAAATAAACGATTGGATATGCAAAAAGCAATCTAAAAAATGATTAAACGTCTCCCAGTAGGCCATCAAAAGGAGGTCAAAACCGCCTCTTTCCTCTCCGACCAAGAAAACAAAACATATTAATTATCAAGCATTTACACACAAACCACTACAGATCTACACACCCTTTTCAATCGGCCGATTATGCACTGATTTTTCACACCCTGTTCTTGCGTTTCCTGCCACCACGCCACCATGAGCATCCCCCACGGCCAGGCCACCGCTTTTGCCGACCGGCTCACAATTTTCCCGCCCGCTCGAGCGCACAAATCTCCATCCCATCGTCTGCCGATAGCATTCAGGCTCATCACTTATTGGTCATCAGTTGTACTCAGATTAAAAATAACCATCTGTTTTAAAATACATTTTTATAAAAGTGAGCTCACCCGCTCAAGCGGGACAAAATGCGAGCAGGGTCACAGGCAGGCGCCATTGGCACAAAAATCCAGTAAAGGGCACATATGTCCGATTTCAGCCGAGACCTTTGGGAGAAACAATAGGCAGGTCAAACAGTTGCACCACAGTTTCAACAGGACCACTTCCATTCGGACGGCACCAGCCAGGAGAGAACCATGCTCACCACCCTGATAGATGAAGGATTGATCTGCCTCGATCTTGCGGCCCGCGACAAGCAGGCGCTGTTTGTCGAACTGGCCGCCAGGCTCAAGGCCAGCGGCAAGATAGCCAGTCAGGATCAGTTTATCCGCGACCTCTGGGCGCGAGAGGAGCTCGACAACACAGGCTTCGAGCAAGGGGTCGCCCTGCCCCACGCCAAGAGCGAGGCGGTGCGAGAGCCCGCCATCGTGGTCGGTATCAGCCGCCAGGGCATCGACTACGGCGCCGAAGATGGCAAGCCCTCCAGGCTGTTCTTCATGATTGCCTCCCCGGCGGGCGGCGCCAACCACCATATCGAGGTGCTGGCCGAGCTCTCCACCAAGCTGCTGGAACCCGGTTTCATCGCCAGCATGCAGGCAGCCACCAGCCGTGCCGAGGTACTCGCCTTGCTGGCCGCACCAGGGCCGTCCGCAGCCCCTGCCGCCCCCGCCCGGGCGCAGCCTGCCCAGCCGGCGGAGCCGCAGGAGCGCGGCATCAAGGCCCAGCTCAACACCCTCAAGCAACACCTGCTGTTTGGCACCTCCCACATGATCCCCTTCATAGTCGCGGGAGGCGTGCTGCTGTCGCTGTCGGTGATGATCAGCGGCAAGGGCGCCGTGCCCGAGGCGGGCGTGCTCAAGGACATGGCCGACATGGGGATTGCCGGGCTCACCCTGTTTACCGCCGTGCTGGGCGGCTACATCGCCTACTCCATGGCGGACAAACCGGGCCTGGCCCCCGGCATGATCGGTTCCTGGATTGCAGTGCAGCAGTTTCATACCGGTTTTCTCGGCGCCATCCTGGTGGGCTTTATCGCCGGCCTCATCGTCAACCAGCTCAAACGGATCAAGCTGCCGGATTCCATGAGTTCGCTCGGCTCCATCTTTATCTATCCGCTCATCGGCACCTTCCTGGTGTGCGGCATCGTGATGTGGGTCATCGGCGCCCCCATCGCCGCCATGATGGAGGGGATGAACCACTGGCTCTCCAGCATGGCGGGCTCCGGCAAGGTGATGCTGGGGGCCATCCTCGGTGGCATGACCGCCTTTGACATGGGCGGCCCCATCAACAAGGTGGCCACCCTGTTCGCCCAGACCCAGGTCAACACCCAGCCCTGGCTGATGGGCGGGGTCGGCATCGCCATCTGCGTGCCACCGCTCGGCATGGCGCTGGCAACCCTGCTCTCACCGCGTCGCTACAAGAAGGAAGAGCGTGAAGCGGGCAAGGCGGCCGCCATCATGGGCATGATCGGCATCAGCGAGGGTGCCATCCCGTTCGCCGCCGCCGACCCGGTGCGGGTCATCCCGGCCATCGTCGCAGGCGGCATCGTCGGCAACATCACCGGTTTCATGATGCACAGCATCAACCACGCCCCCTGGGGCGGCTGGATCGTGCTGCCAGTGGTGGAGGGCAAGATGGGTTATATCCTCGGCACCCTGCTCGGCGCCCTCACTACGGCCCTTATCGTCAACCTGCTGAAAAAGCCGGTCAGCGACACCGAAGAGAGCAACGAGCGCCAGGAGGAGTACCAGATCATCGAGGCGGAAGGGGAAGCCGAAGTGCTGGCCATCACCGCCTGCCCCTCCGGCGTGGCCCACACCTTCCTGGCCGCCAAGAGCCTGCAAAAAGCGGCCGCCAAGGCCGGCATCAAGCTCAAAGTGGAAACCCAGGGCGCCAACGGCATCATCAACCGCATTACGCCCAAAGACGTGGCCAACGCCCGCTGCGTCATCCTGGCCCACGACGTGGCCATCAAGAACAAGGGGCGCTTCGCTAATATCGAGGTCATCGACGTCAAGACCCGGGAGGCCATCCACAACCCGGAAGGGCTGCTGGCCCGCACCCAGCCGGGGTGCCAGGTGGCCTGACAACGGCACTTGAGAATACCTACGACAGAAGGGGCCAAGGGCCCCTTCATTTATCTCGGCATCAGGCAGCAGCAAACCCTGCTCGTCAGCCGCCCGAACGGGGATAGCGCCCTCCCCCTCAGGATCGATAAGATAGGAGCCATATTGTGCCTTCGCCTGCCAGCCGGCCTCGCGACCGCACATGGACGGAGCCTTGCAAAACATGGAATTGACGGACGTACTGCTCACCCTGGCGGGTCTGGTGACCGCCGGCATCATTCTCAAGAATCGCGCAGTGACCCAGCCCGACTGGGACAAACTACCCACCCTGCCCGAGTACCTCGCCCGCCATCCCGAATGCGCCACCGACGACAGTGAAAACGCCAGTTGCTGTGCCTGCGGTTCGCACAAGGTGCTGTTCAGCCCGTTGACTGGCGCCGGCGATTACCGTCTGCGCCACACCTGCCTGGCCTGCGGCAAGGTGCTGTTTCGCAGCCGCGCCATTCTCTGACAGAATGCCGCCGCCATGCCATTACTGTACGCCTCCTCCTTGACGGCTTAACCTTCATCACTACCAGACCCAAACAGCACGAAGGGATTTGATGACACCAGATCTGGATCTGAACACCCTGCGCAGACGTTGGCTTAAAAAACATTTGCAAGAACTGCGGGCAGCAAAAAATGAGGAAGAAGAGAAAGGAGGCATACTGGGATTCGTCGGTATTCTATGTGCTCTGATCCCCTTAATGACGGCGGCTGTGTACTTTGTGGGAATGCGCTATTACCAAGGTTACCTGGGGCAATTCAGACTGGAATCAACGGAGTTTTCTCCACCCGCCGATATCACACTGTTTACCGGTTTCTATCTGCTTATCCAGCTGCTTTTACCCTACGTAGTCCCAGTAATCGCTGTGCTAGGAACGCTTTTTCTTACTCTCTTTGCCATGTTGTTTACCGTGAGATGGCGTCTGACTATTTCCTGGTGGGTTATCCGTTTCTTTGTCCTAACCCCTCTGGTACTAAAGGGAGGAAAAATCGCCAATAACTACCCGGCCCCCTTAACCTTCCACACCATGATCTGGTTACAGAGTTCTATTTTCAAACTCGCTATTTTCATCGTCCCTCCCTTGCTGGTCATCATGGCCTCTGAACATCTCAAGCCCATGGGCGAAGAGCTTGCCCAAAAACAGATAGACCAGTTAGAGCAAGACAAATGGCCGCAGAGAGAGGCCCATAGTCAGTCTCCTCTGCTGGGGGATGAGCCCCATATTCGCATCGCCTGCAACGCTTCCCACTGCGCCTATCGCCTCAAGGGGGGCGATACCCTGATCCTGCGCTTCGATCAGATAGAAGAGACCCGCTATCGGCCTGACAAGGCCGCCTCGAAATAGCAACCGCCGCCCTCGGGCGGCGGTGTGCTATCTGGCCAGCAGTTCTTGCAGTGCGCTTATCAAGGCGTCGAGGCCTTTATCTACTTTTGAGCGAGGGCAGCCGACGTTGAGGCGAAGATAGCCTGTGCCTTCGGGGCCATAGGTGTCGCCGCGCATGATGGCGACCCGGTACTTTTCCACCAGCAAGGTTTGCAGCGCATCCATCCGTTCGGTGTTGTCGATGCCAAGGCCGCTCAAGTCAATCCAGGCGAGATAGGTCCCCTCGGGCACCCGATAGTCGATGGCGGGGAAGGCGGCGTTGAGCCGCACCGCCACCTGGGTGAGGTTGCCGTGCAGATAGCTTTTCAGGGCATCGAGCCAGGCACCGCCGTCCCGATAGGCGCTGATATGGGCCAGCACCCCGAGAATGGGGGGCGATGAGAGGCCGTGGGCCGCCTTGAGCCGCTGCAGATAGCCGGCCCGCGCCTCGGCGTTGGCAATAAAGGCGTAGGCGCCACCAAGGGCGGGGATATTGAAAGATTTCGAACCCGAGCCCACCAGCGCCCAGTGATCGTCCAGCGCCACCTCGCTCCACGGCAGGTAGCGGGCAAAGCTCACATCCATATGGATGTCGTCCGAGATAACCTTGACCCCGTAGCGCTGGCAGATGGCGGCCATCCGGCAGAGCTCATCCCGCGTCCAGACCCGACCGGTAGGATTGTGGGGGCTGCAGAGCAGCAGGATGCGGCAATCGGGGCGAGCCGCTTGCTGCTCGAAGCAGGTCCAGTCGACTTGGTAACCTCCCTCTGTTTTTTTGAGCGGGCAAGGCAGCAGCACCCTGTCGTTGGCGGCCAGCATATTGCCGAAGGCGTCGTAGGCGGGGGTATGTACCAGCACGCCTTCGCCGGGAGCAGACCAGAGGATCACCAGCTGGGCGATGATGTAGATGACCGAAGGGCCGTAGACCAGGGTGTCAGGGTCGAGCTGCGCCCCGTAACGGCTGGCGAACCAGTCGCTCACCGCCCCCTTGAAGTCGTCGTGATTCCAGCGGCTGTAGCCAAAGACCCCGTGCTCAAGGCGCTTGGCCAGGGCCGCGCGAATGCAGGGGGCAGTCTCGAAATCCATGTCGGAGATGGTAAAGGGGAGCAGGTCGGCGTGGCCGAAGCGGTCGGCCACATAGTCCCACTGGGTGCAGTAGGTGCCGTGGCGATCGACGACGCGATCAAAATCAAAGGAGTCGGTATTGGCCATCTCTTTCTCACCAGTAAAACAGCAATGAACAAGGGGGCATGGCGCCCCCCGAGGTAGGGTAACAGAGGGCCGGATCAGACCCCCATCAGGCTCTGCAGCTGGTTTTTCACCAGATGGACCTGGGGGCCGATCACCACCTGCAGGTTGTGCTCGTCGAGCTTGATCACCCCGATGGCGCCATTCGCCTTCAATACCTTGTCATCGACCCGGCTCATGTCCTGCACCGACATCCGCAGGCGGGTAATGCAGTTATCGAGCGCCAGGATGTTGTCGGCGCCGCCCAAGGCGTTGAGGATCACCTCGCCGTTGTAGCCGCTGTTGCCAGCCTTCTTGCCTGCGGGCTGGGCAGCCTCGCTGGCTTCAATCTCGCGGCTCTCTTTTTCACGGCCAGGGGTTTTGAGGTTGAAGCGCACGATGGCAAAGCGGAACACCCCGTAATAGATGGCAAACCAGATGGCGGCCGCCACCGGCACCAGATACCACTTGGTGGCAGTGCCTTGCAGCACGCCAAACACCAGAAAATCGATCAGGTTGCCGTCAGTGTTGCCGATGGTGACGCCAAGCAGCCCCATGGTCATAAAGCCGAGCCCGGTCAGGATGGCGTGAATGACGTAAAGCACCGGCGCCACGAACAGGAACAGGAACTCCAGCGGCTCCGTGATGCCACCGATGACGCAGGCCACCACACCGGAGACCAGCAGCGCCTTGATCTTGCCGCGATTTTCCGGGCGGGCGCAGTGATACATGGCGAGCGCCGCCCCCGGCAGGCCGCCGAGGAAGGCCGGCATCTTGCCCTGAGAGAGGAAGGAGGTGGCCGACACCGAGAACTGGGTGGTGTCGGCGCAGGAGAGCTCGGCGTAGAAGATGTTGAGCGCGCCGCTCACCTCGTTGCCGCACACCAGCGACGTGCCGCCCGCCTCGGTAAAGCGAATGAGCGCCACCAGAATGTGGTGCAGGCCGAGCGGCAGCAGCAGCCGCTCGCCAGTACCGAACAGGAAGGGACCGAAGGGGCCGGCGTGGGAGATGAGCGTCCCGATGCCGTTGATGCCGGTGGCAAACCAGGGCCAGACCAGAGGCACCACCAGACCGACCACACCCAGTACCAGCGCGGTGATGATGGGCACGAAGCGGGCGCCGCCGAAGAAGGCGAGCGCATCGGGCATCTGGTAGGTGTAGAAACGGGCGTGCAGTTTGGCGACGATCACCCCGACGATGATGGCCCCCAGAATGCCGGTGTCGATGGAGCTGATGCCGAGGATGGATTTCACCCCGTAGGCCTTCTCTGCCGCCCCGTCACCGATGACGTTGGCCACCGTGAGGTAGAAGTTGATGGAGAGGTTGAGCGCCGCATAGCCGACGAAACCGGCAAAGGCCGCCACTCCCTTCTCTTCGCGCGCCAGCCCGAGCGGAATGGCCACCGCGAACATCACCGGCAGGTAGATAAAGGCCACCAGCCCGACCTTGGTCATCCAGAGGAACAGCAGTTGCAGCACGGTATTGTCGAGGAAGGGCATGCTCTGCTTGACCGCATCGCTGGTGAGCGAGCTGCCGACACCGAGCAGAATGCCTGAGAAGGCCAGCAGGGCGACCGGCAGCATGAAGGTCTTGCCGAGGCTCTGCAGGAACTCCCAGATGGTGGATTTGGCGGGGGACTTGGCCATGTGT
The DNA here is from genome assembly GCF_029967615.1 of Aeromonas sp. V90_14. Classification (NCBI taxonomy): domain Bacteria; kingdom Pseudomonadati; phylum Pseudomonadota; class Gammaproteobacteria; order Aeromonadales; family Aeromonadaceae; genus Aeromonas; species Aeromonas sp. V90_14. Next base: position 147,440 of record NZ_JASCAS010000007.1, read on the forward strand.
CAGATCCTTGTGAGGTGAGGGTCATTCGATACGCCTGCCCGCTAGCCTCCCTGACGGATGGCGACGGCGAGCCGTATCTGGTTTTTCTGGATGATAAAACGTTTTATCAACTCACAAGTGCCGACAGGATCACAGTTCAACCGCCCTGCTGGACGCTGTTCCTCAAATTTGTGAGGCAGATCCATGGGCGCGGGATGTAACGTTTCACTCGGCAACCCAAGCGGGTATGCTGTGCACCTCCTCTCTTCGCCTTGATCGCCACCGCCTGCCTATGTCGCCCAAACCGCTGCTCGCCAACAACCCCAAGATCACCGACGTGGCCCGGCTGGCCGGGGTCTCGGTCACCACCGTCTCCATGGTGCTGCGCGGCAAGGGGCGCATCTCGCCGGCCACCGCCGAGCGGGTGCAGCAGGCGATAAAAGAACTCGACTACGTGCCCAACAGCGCCGCCGCCAACCTGCGCAGCCAGCAATCCAACCTGGTGGGGCTGATCCTGCGCGACATCACCGACCCCTTCTATACCGAGGTGACCGCCGGGGTGAGCGAGGTGCTGGAGCAACAGGGCTATCTGCTGTTTCTGACCCAGTGCGGCCACAGCCCGGAGCGGTTGCAGCAGAGCATCCAGTCCCTGTCGCGCCAGGGGGTGGCGGGCATCATCTTCAACCCGGTGCGCGGCGCCGCCGCCAAGCCGCTGGAGAATCTGCTTGGCTCGGCGCTGCCGCTGGTGTGCGCCGCCCGCTCCTACTATCGCGACGACGTGGACTTTATCGGCCCGGACAACACCCACGCCGCCCAGCAGGCCACCACCTATCTCATCGAGCAGGGTCACCGCCATATCGCCTACGTCGGCGGGCGGGCCGACTCCCTCACCCGCGCCGAGCGCATCGGTGGCTACTGTGCCAGCCTGCTGCAATACGGCCTCCCCTTCAAACCGGAGTGGGTACTGGAGTGTGAGCGCACCCAGCGCAGCGCCGCCGACACCATCGCCCAGCTGTTGCACCGGCACCCCAAGGTGACCGCCGTGCTCTGCCACTACCCGGAGGTGGCCCTCGGCGCCATCTACGGCGTCGAGGCGAGCGGGCGCAGCGTGGGCAAGGACAACTACGTCGGCCAGCAGGTGGCCCTGCTCGGCTTTGACGACGTGGCGGAGGCCGAACTCACCTTCCCCGCCCTTACCTTCGTCAGCTCGCCGGCCCGCGACATCGGCCGCCAGGCCGCCCTGCGCCTGCTGACCCGATTGCAGCAACCCGAGCTCGCCCCCAACCGCCATCTCATCATCCCCAGCCTGCAAAAGCGGGCATCGGCCTGAGGCGCCCTGTTGCGGCGCCAGGCAAGCGGCAGTTGTGGTCAAGCAAAAAAGCGCGAGCGCAAAAACGTGAGCCTGCTCACTGCCTTGGCAAGGAGAGATTGAGAGCCAAGTGGAGAGGAATATGATGGGCGCCCACTCTCTTCACGAGCCCCTGTATGAGCAACCCGCACGACCAGAATCCACCGAGTGAAATCCATCGCTGTGACAAATGCCGGGAGCGCACCCGCCATATCGTGGTGCTGGTCGCCCGCGATCACACTCAGGACATCATGCCCAAGGATCCGCGCAAAGCCTTCTGGCAAGCTTTTACTTCCAGCAGCATTACCAACTGGGCGTTTGGCGAAACGCTGGCTTACCAGGCCACCCATGTAAAGCACCTGATCTGCGAGCGCTGTGGCGAGAAATTTCTGGAATATTGAGGCCCAGAGGGCGGCGTGCCCCGGACAGTCAGAGCGAGATAACAGAGAAATAAAGATGAAGTGTGTCGAGATGGATCCCGGTCAACTGCCGCTGGCGCTGCTGCTGGAGGCAGATCCCGCAGAGCAGCGCATTGCCGCCTATCTGCCCGGCGCCTGGGGCTTTGCCGCCCTGGCGGGCAACAATGGCAACGAGGTAGTGGGCGCCTGCGTGGTCGGTCTGGTGGGAGAGCAAACAGCCGAGATCTTCAATATCGCCGTAGCCCCCAACCGCCAGCAGCAAGGTATCGGCTCCGGCCTGCTGCGCTTCGTACTGACCAGCCTGGCCGGGAAAGGGGTATGCCGCGTCGAGCTCGGTACCGGCAGCTTCGGCCACCAGCCACCAGCTCACCTATTACCAGCGCCACGGCTTTCGCGTCGATGCCGTCGTGAAGGATCACTTCCTTATCCACTATCCGGAGCCCCTGATGGAGCACGGCATCCAGCACAAGGATATGCTGCGGCTCTCGCTGGCGCTGGAACCCAATAACCCGCTCCATAGCGGCCAGTAACCCGTTGCTGCCGGCAGGTGGCGGCCAATCAACCCCCCTTCCTTATTAAGTAATTTGTTGATCTGAGGCTGATTTTTATCAGCTTCCTGTTTTGCTACCCAATCACCTTGGTTAAGATGCCCACTTGGCAACCATTCTTGCAGAAACACATCTGTGCAGCCGTTTCGCCATCCACCACATCGCCGGATGACCGCAGCAGGCTGGAGGCCGTAATCCACGGTCGGTAGCGTGGAATTTCGCCTCTTTATTCAACTCAATTTAAGACGCTCCGAGACAGTAAATAAACGACGCAAGCAACACTTTACAAAAATTCAAGTGGCAGAATAAATCAACATGAAATTATTTATCATCATCACAACTTTATTACTATGCTTCTCCATCTCTGCAAGAGCAGACTCCACATTTATAATTGACGGAGTAAAAATAGACATTAAAAAAGAGGGTGAATGCTTTTACTTGATAACAGCAGAAAAAGAAAAGCAGCAACTTAAATGTATTGATGATAACTTGGAGTCTGATGTTATAATAAAGGACTTCAACTTTGATGGTTATAAGGACATTGCCATTACCAACTATCTTGGTATGGTAAATAATATTTTTTATGTATTCCTATATGACCATGTAAATACTGCATTTAAAGAGCTAAAAATTGCAGACTCAAAGGCACCAACATCTGCCTGCGAAGATCTCTACAACCTTGCAGTTCGATTAGATGATCTTTCTTTGGTTAGCTCTTGCCGCTCCGGCCCTGTATGGTATTACGACACTTACCGATATAACGCCCAAGGTGAACTCTGGCTATATAAAACAACAGAGTATCAGATCCAAAACTCCGAGATTGATACCTTCCCTTTTTACGAGCACACATTTAATCAGAAGGGAGAGAAACTGGACACAGTTGCGATTGACTTTGATGGCAAGAAAATTCTCTGGCCAGTCACAGCCGAGAAAGCCTCTCTCTACTCATCACCTGAAAAAACATCAAAGACCAAAGCCTATCTTATTCATAACGACAAAGTAGAAATTCTCGAGCAAAAGGATGACTGGATTAAGATTCGCTTTGCCTCCAGAAAAGGCCCTCTTGTCCGCTGGCTTTACCTTCCAGAAGCAATAGCCAAAAGTTAGCTTGCAAATTTTAATATCCAATCGCACTTGGACATTCACATCATCCACTCGGTAGTGGTGCAATAAGCGCAGCGCATTGCACCTCTACCTCTCCTGCCTCCAAACAAGCGGTGCAATTCACTTCGTTCATTGCACCCTACGGGGCCAATGCCTGTGCTTTCACCCGTGCGTTGTGGTGGGCTGTCTGACACCTATGGCGTGACCCATTTATCCACCCTTCCCCTCGCCGGCCTCCCCTTATCAAGCACCCCATCACCACCATTTATGTGCGACAGCTCACACCCCGCACCCTCTTTTTACCTCACAAATTTACAGTTTCACACCGATTCCTGGCCGGATAACATCACCCTCCATCATAAAAACATGTTGAAAGAATCAGCGCCAAGACGCTGATTTTAAAAAATAAAAAATAACTTATCGATTCAATCCAGACCCATTTTGTCAGCTGGTCTGCTGTGCGATCGAGGTCACACTCGAGGTGGTTGCGCACAAAAATCCAGTATTTCGCAGTTTTGTCCGATAGGTGCACGGCCCTGCGGGCGGGATAATAGTGGGGTCACTTTTGTCTGCATGTCCTGGGCGCTAGCCCAGGAAAAGATGCCAACAGGCTCCGGCCAGGAGCAGGGAGAACGCCATGATCACCACCCTTATCAACGAGCAGCTGATCGCGCTCGATTTAAAGGCCACGGGCAAGGAGGAGGTCTTCACCGAGATGACCCGCTTGCTGGTCGCCCAAGGCAAGGTCAGCGACGAGCAGCAGTTCATCAAGGACTTGTGGGCCCGGGAAGCGCTGGACAATACCGGCTTTGAAGAGGGGGTTGCCCTGCCCCACGCCAAGAGCGCGGCGGTCAGCACCCCGGCGGTAGCCATCGGCATCAGCCGCGCCGGTATCGAATACGGCGCCGAGGATGGCAAGCCCTCCCGGCTCTTCTTCATGATTGCCTCCCCGGCGGGTGGCGCCAACCACCATATCGAGGTGCTGGCCGAGCTCTCCGCCAAGCTGATCGAAGAGGGCTTTATCGATGCCCTGCTGGCAGCCAAGACCCCGGCCGATGCGCTGGCTCTGCTGCTCGAGAAGAAAGAAGAAACAGCCCCGGCGCCCGCCGCCGACAAGGGGCTGATTATCGGCGTCACCGGCTGCCCGGCTGGCATCGCCCACACCTATCTGGCGGCGGAATCCCTGGAGCGCGCCGCCAAGGAGCTGGGCTTTGAGGTGAAGGTGGAGACCAACGGCTCCATCGGCGTCAAGAACAGCCCGACTGCGGCCGAGATCGCCCGCGCCAGCGCCATCGTGGTGGCCTGCGACAAGCAGGTGGACATGGCCCGCTTCAACGGCAAGCCGCTCATCAAGACCGGCGTGAAAGCCCCCATCAAGGATGGCAAGGGCCTCATCGAGCAGGCACTGAAGGCCCCCGCCTATGTGGCGGACAAGGATGAGCGCAAGAGCGAAGAGAAGAGCTCAGGCGGCAGCTCGGATCTCTACCGTTATCTGATGAACGGCGTCTCCCACATGATCCCGTTTGTGGTCACCGGGGGTCTGCTGATCGCCCTGGCTCTGGCCATCGGCGGCGATCCGACCCCAAGCGGCATGCAGATCCCGGCAGGGAGCATGTGGAACCAGATCCTCAACGTGGGCGTCGCCGCCTTCACCCTGATGATCCCCATTCTGGCGGGCTACATCGCCTACGCCATCGGTGACAGACCCGCGCTGGCACCGGGCTTTATCGGTGGCTGGATCGCCAACAACGGCAGCTTCTACGGCGCCGACGCCGGCACCGGCTTTATCGGTGCCATCATCGCGGGCCTCTTGGTCGGTTATCTGGTGCGCTGGATTGCCACCCGCCACTACCACAAGATGGTGCAGCCGCTGGTGCCGATCCTGATCGCCCCCATCGTCGGGTCGCTCTTTATCGCTGCGGTCTTCATCTTCATCATCGGCGCCCCCATTGCCGACATGATGACGGGTCTGAACGCCATGCTGCTCTCCATGAGCGGCGGCAGCCTAGTGCTGCTGGGGATCGTGCTGGGCGGCATGGCCGGCTTTGACATGGGTGGCCCGGTCAACAAGGTGGCCTTCCTGTTCTCGGTGGGCATGATCGCCTCCGGCCAGACCCAGTTCATGGGTGCCATGGCCTGCGCCATTCCGGCCGCCCCCCTTGGCATGTCGCTGGCCACCGTGCTCGGTCGCAAGCTCGGCATCTTCGATGCCACCGAGATTGAAGCGGGCAAAGCCGCCGGTGCCATGGGCCTGGTGGGGATTTCGGAGGGTGCGATTCCGTTTGCCGCCCGTGATCCGCTGGCCGTCATCCCGGCCAACGTGCTGGGCAGCATGACCGCCGCCGTGATGGCCTTCCTGTTTGGCATCACCAACAGCGTCGCCCACGGTGGCCCCATCGTGGCCCTGCTGGGTGCCGTCAACAAGCCACTGCTGGCGCTGCTCTGCATGATCTGCGGCGCCATCGTCACCGGTGTGGTGGCGGTTGCCCTGAAAAAACTGCGGGTCAAGAAGAGTGACGAGGTGACCCTGGCCAAGGCCGCCTGATCCCCGCCCAACCAAGCCGCCCCCTTGCGGGACTGATGACAAACCGGACGAGGCCACCTGCGGGTGGCCTCCTCTTTTGTCGGGTTCGAGAGAGCCCGTTCACCTCTGCTGTACGATGCCGGCTTGTGATCCTCTTCACGCTTCGCGGCCGGATCCCGCCAAACTAGGAAATTTTCCTACCCCCCCTAGGGATGGCTCTCACGCCATTTGCAGCGCGCCTCATTAAAGTCACGCTACCTGATGTCGTTACCCGACCCGCGCCATGGCGCAAGGGACGGGCATGGGTTCAATCGACAGGGGCTCGTCGCGCACCGCGCCCGCTTCCTGTTGTTCTTTCCGTGGCGTGACCTTCAACTCCAATCAAAAAGGGAGGAACGCGGCGGAAACAGCGTCTATCTCGCAGAGGATGAACGAAGATGTTTAAACTGCTCGAACAGGTCCGGGTCCCCACCCTGAACCTGCCGGTCGAAGCCCGGCGCAAGCTCTGGTTCAAACCGTTTATGCAATCCTATCTGGTTGTGTTCATCGGTTACCTGACCATGTATCTGATCCGCAAGAACTTCAACATTGCGCAGAACGACATGATCCAGGAGTACGGTCTCTCCATGACCGAGCTCGGCATGATCGGCCTTGGCTTCTCCATCACCTATGGGGTGGGCAAGACCATCGTCTCCTACTATGCCGATGGCAAGAACACCAAGCAGTTCCTGCCGCTGATGCTGATCCTCTCCTCCCTCTGCATGCTGGGTTTCAGTGCCAGCATGGGCGGCACCGGTTTCAGCCTCTACCTGATGATCTTCTTCTACGCGGCCAGCGGTTTCTTCCAGAGCTGTGGCGGCTCCTGCAGCTACTCCACCATCACCAAGTGGACGCCCCGCAACAAGCGCGGCACCTACCTCGGCATGTGGAACCTCTCCCACAACGTGGGCGGCGCCGGTGCGGCCGGTGTGGCGCTGTTCGGTGCCAACTACCTGTTCGATGGCAACGTGCTCGGCATGTTCATCTTCCCCTCCATCATCGCGCTGATCGTCGGCTTCATCGGCCTGCGCTTTGGTAGCGATTCGCCGGAAGCCTATGGTCTGGGCAAGGTGGAAGAGCTGTTTGACGAAGTGGCCAGCGAAGAAGATATCGCCACCGAAGAGCAGCAGCTGACCAAGTGGCAGATCTTCGTCAAGTACGTGCTGATGAACAAGGTGATCTGGCTGCTCTGCTTTGCCAATATCTTCCTCTACGTGGTGCGTATCGGTATCGACCAGTGGTCCACCGTCTATGCCCACCAGGAGCTCGGCTTCTCCAAGGAAATCGCCATTCAGGGCTTTACCTTCTTCGAAGTGGGCGCCCTGGTCGGTACCCTGATGTGGGGTTACCTCTCGGATCTGGCCAACGGTCGCCGTGGTCTGGTGGCCTGCGTGGCGCTGGCGCTGATCATCGCGACCCTGGGGCTCTACCAGCACGCCACCACCCAGTTCATGTTCCTGGGCTCCCTGTTCCTGCTGGGCTTCCTGGTGTTCGGTCCGCAGCTGCTGATCGGCGTGGCCGCCGTGGGCTTCGTGCCCAAGCAGGGCATCAGCGTGGCCGATGGCGTCAAAGGCACCTTCGCCTACCTCATCGGTGACAGCTTCGCCAAGCTGGGTCTGGGCATGATTGCCGACGGCACCCCCATCTTCGGCCTGACCGGCTGGACCGGCACCTTCGCGGCGCTGGACATGGCCGCCGCCGCCTGTCTGGTGCTGATGGCCTGCGTCGCGGTTGCCGAAGAACGCAAGATCCGCCGCATCAAGCGTGAACTGAAAGCTGCCACTTTGGCGACCCAGTCCGTCTGAACCAGCGCGAACTGAAAGCCGCCACACTGGCGACCCAGTCCGCCTGAGCCCCGGCATCCGCCCAAGCAGACCGGGCAGTCACTGCCCGGTCGCACGGTTTCACTCCGTAGTGTGCATTCGGCCCGCCCTCTGGCGGGCCGTTTTTTATCTCCGTTTCCCCACTTGTCCCTTTTGGGGCCACAAAAGCGCTCACCCCTTGCCCATCCCTTCAGCAGAGCGCAGTCGGGATCCCATTTTTGCCTTCGCCCCTTTGGCAAGGCCGTCCCTTGGCGCTATCTTGTTGCCCCACCCGAACTTGCCGTGAGAGCCCATGAAGATCCTCGCCGTCACCGCCTGCCCCACCGGCATCGCCCACACCTACATGGCCGCCGAGGCGCTGCAAAAAGCCGCCGACAAGCTGGGGCTCAAGATCAAGGTCGAAACCCAGGGGGCCATGGGGCTGGAGAACATCCTCACCGCCCGCGACATCGCCGGCGCAGATCTGGTGCTGATCGCCTCCGATATCGAGATTGAGCAGAAGGATCGCTTCCTCGGCTGCCCCATCCACCAGGTGGCGCTGGAGGCGGTGCTGCTCGATGCGGTGGCCGTGCTCAAGACCGCCGCCCCCGGCGTCTGAATGCTGATCCGCGAGATCTCCTTTCACTGCCGGCTGGGGCTCACCATCACCCAGGCCAAGCAGTTGAGCCGGCTGGCCGGGCTGTTCAAGTCCCATATCCAGTTCATCAACGTCACCCGCCGTCAGGCGGTGGAGGCGACCAACCAGCTCTCCCTGCTCACCCTGGCCACCCAGCCCGGCGATCTCTGTCTGCTGCTGATCGAGGGGCTGGATGCCGAGCTCGCCCACATGGCCTTCACCTGCTGGTGCGTGGAGCTGGGCCAGCCACTGGGGCGCCCCGGCAGCGCCGCCCTGGCCGAACAGCGCCTCGGCCAGGCACTGCCCGACTATTGCTTCACCCTGGCTCAGCTCGGCCATGCCACGGCGCCCCTCGACAAGGCCCAGGCACTGGCGGTGCTGGTGGATCTGCTGCCCGCTGCGCTGATAAGCGACAGGCCCATGCTGGATCAGGCCATCGCCGCGCGCGAGCAGCTGGCCGCCACCATCATCCGGCCCGGGCTCGCCATGCCCCATGTCATCTGCCCCGCCATCCGCCGCCCCGCGCTCTCGCTGCTCAGCAGCAGCGAGCCCATCGAGTGGGGCTCCGCACTCGGGCCGGTGCAAACCCTGATTTTGCTGGCAGTGCCCGCCGGCCTGGCTCCCGAGCAGTTGCGCCCCCTCACCCGGCTGGCCCGCGCACTGATGGACGAGCAGGTAGGCACCGCATTGCTGCACGCCGGCTCCGCCCCCGCCCGTCAGGCCATCGTCATCGACGGCCTGCTCGGCTGAGCGGCTGGCCTCCCGTCCCCGTCGTTCATGCCCGCGACAGCCCCCTGTGGTACACTCGCCCTTCCCCTGTTTTTGGTATGCATGCGATGAAATCAGCCCGCCCCCGTCTCTCCCTCTCCGCCCGTCCTGACGCCAAACGTTCGGCTAGCGGGCCCGCCACCACGGCACGCCCATCCCAACGCCGGGAAGTGCAACACGCCATGAGAGACAAGGAGGGCGAGCGCAAACCGGCCCCCGCCCCGGCCGATCGCAAGCTGCTGCTGTTGAACAAGCCCTATATGGTGCTCTGTCAGTTCACCGACGAGGCGGGTCGCGAGACCCTCAAGGATTACATCACCGAGCCCGGCATTTATGCCGCGGGCCGGCTCGACCGCGACAGCGAGGGGTTGTTGCTGCTCACCAACGACGGAAAGCTGCAGGCGCGCCTTACCCAGCCAGGAGAGAAGACCCCCAAGACTTATTGGGTACAGGTAGAAGGCATCCCGAGCGAGGAGAAACTGGCCGCCCTGCGCGCCGGTGTGGAGCTCAACGACGGCATGACCCTGCCCGCCGGGGCGCGCATCATGGATGAACCTGCCGTGTGGCCACGCAACCCGCCCATTCGCGAGCGCAAGGAGATCCCCACCTGCTGGCTGGAGATCAAGATAGTGGAGGGGCGTAACCGCCAGGTGCGGCGGATGACCGCCCACATCGGTCACCCCACCCTGCGCCTTATCCGCTACGCCATCGGCGAGTGGACCCTCGACGCGCTGGCACCGGGGGAGAGCCGCGCCCTGCCCGCCCCCGAACTGGCAGCGGCGCCACGGCCAGCTGCCACGCAAGGGAAAGCACGAACATTCGCCAAGCCGCAAGGGGCAGCACCGCGAGCGGCTCGCCGCCCCCAGCATCAGGGCCAAGAGCAGGTACCCGGCCAAGGGCGGGGCAGCCGTGAGGCCGAGCCGCGCCCCGGCCATCGCAGCGGCGGACGCGGCACCGCCCGTCGCCCGGCTCGCAGCAAGCCGTCGGAATAATACGCGTAAGCGATTTGACCAGCGTGCCGTCACCTGAACAGCACACTTGAATCCAGCACCCCGCCGGGGCACAGCCAACCAGACAAGGAGTCCCTATGAGCGATCACCCACCGCTGCCCACCCGCCTCACCGTGGCCGCCCTGGTACACTGGCAGGGCCGCTTCCTGCTGGTGGAAGAGGAGATCAAGGGCCAGCGCCGCTTCAACCAGCCCGCCGGCCATGTGGAGCCGGGGGAAGATCTCATCCAGGCGGCCTGCCGCGAGCTGAAGGAGGAGACCGGGCTCACCGCCGCTCCCACCGGCTGGCTCGGGGTCTATCTCTACAAGCCGGCGGACAGCGAGGCCACCTTTGTGCGCACCGCCGTCATCTTCGACCTTGAAAAGGCGCCGGGTCAGCACCATCCAGAGGATCCTGACGGCGACGTGCTGGCCTGCCACTGGCTCACCCTGGCGGAGATCGCCGAGTGCAAACCGGCCCTGCGCAGCCCCCTGGTGTGGCAGTGCATTCAGGACTATCTGGCCGGCACCAGGCTGCCACTGTCGGCCCTCAAAGCCTTTATCTGAGAGCCTGCCCACGCTCTTACTGCGAGACCGTGATCAAGGCTCATGTGCTGCTCGGAATCCTCACGTATATCTATACGTTCCGGTTCCTGCGCTGCTCTTTACCTTGCTGACGGCCTCTCGTGACAGATCGTGAACAGGCTACACGGGACCGTTTGGCGCCACTTTTTCATCATGGCGCCGACAAATAGAAAAACGATTTCCTGTTGCCGGGTTCCTGATGGGAACGGCGGCATGGATATGTGACCGGGGGCGCAAAACTCTGGTAGAATACGCCCCGTTTAAACGAACTGGTAACTTCGACTAATGACAGACAACAGCCAAATCAAGGTGATCGTCGGCATGTCCGGCGGCGTGGATTCTTCCGTCTCGGCCTACCTGCTCCAGCAGCAGGGCTATCAGGTCGAAGGCTTGTTCATGAAGAACTGGGAAGAAGACGACACGGACGAGTACTGCTCTGCCGCCCAGGATTTGGCTGATGCCAAGGCCGTCTGCGACAAGCTGGGGATGAAACTCCACACCATCAACTTCGCCGCCGAGTACTGGGACAACGTGTTCGAGCACTTCCTCGAAGAGTACAAGGCCGGCCGTACGCCGAACCCGGATATCCTGTGCAACAAGGAGATCAAGTTCAAGGCGTTCCTGGAGTTTGCCGCCGAAGAGCTGGGGGCCACCTACATCGCCACCGGCCACTATGTGCGCCGTGACGACAGCACCGGCCGCCCGCGCCTGCTGCGCGGTCTGGATACCAACAAGGATCAGAGCTACTTCCTCTACACCCTGAGCGAAGCTCAGGTGGGTCAGAGCCTGTTCCCGGTCGGCGATCTTGAAAAACCCGAGGTGCGCCGCATCGCCGAGCAGCTCGATCTCATCACCGCCAAGAAGAAAGACTCCACCGGCATCTGCTTTATCGGTGAGCGCAAATTCAAGGATTTCCTGGCCAAGTTCCTGCCCGCCCAGCCCGGCCCCATCGAAACCGTCGATGGCAAGGTGATCGGCGAGCATCAGGGCCTGATGTATCACACTCTGGGCCAGCGCAAAGGGCTTGGCATCGGTGGTCGCAAAGACGCCACCGAAGAGGCCTGGTACGTGGTCGACAAAGAGGTGGAACGCAACACCCTGGTGGTGGCGCAGGGCGAGCATCCCCGTCTCTACTCCGATGGCCTGATCGCCAGCCAGCTGCACTGGGTGGATCGCACCCCCATTCGCGCGCCGCGCCGCTGCACCGTCAAGACCCGCTATCGGCAGGAAGATATCCCCTGCCTGATCCAGCCCATCGACGATGAAACCATCCGGGTCATCTTCGACGAGAAGCAGGCTGCGGTCACCCCGGGTCAGTCCGCCGTCTTCTACGACGGGGAAGTGTGTCTGGGCGGCGGCATCATCGAACAACGTTTCAGCCATCCGGTCTAAGGGCTGGGCGCTCACGAGCGTCCGCGCTGTACTCCCTTCTCCCCTCGAGGGAGAAGGGTTGGGGATGAGGGGTAACCACCCTCACCCTGACCCTCTCCCTGAGGGAGAGGGGACAAAGACAAAACAGCACAAGGCAGCGATACATGATTGGCAACTTCCAGGCCGGCTCATGGCATCGGCCGGTGAATGAACAGAACAGGGCTGTGAAGATATGAGCGACAAATTCCAAGACAGAACCATGGCCTTTGCCGGCATCTGCCAGGCCGCCTATCTGGTGCAGAAGGTGGCCCGTGACGGCAGCTGCGACGAGGCGGCCCTGCGCGAGAGCCTCTCCAGCATTCTGGTGACCAACCCGAGCCAGCCGCTCGAGGTGTTCAACAACACCCATCTGGCCATTCGCGACGGCTACCGTGCGCTGGTCGAGCAGCTGGGCGCCGACGGCAGCCAGAAGAATGCCGAGCTGACCCGCTACGTGGTGAGCCTGATCGCGCTGGAGCGCAAGCTGGCCAAGCGCAAGGACATCCTCAACATGCTGGGTGAGCGGATCAGCCAGATTGGCCGCCAACAACAGCACTTCGATCTGCTCGACGAGCAGATCCTGGCCAACATGGCGAGCATCTACAGCGATCTCATCAGCCCCATCGGGCCGCGCATTCAGGTGGCGGGTACCCCGCTGTTCCTGCAGCAGCCGCTGGTGCAGCACAAGGTGCGCGCCCTGCTGCTGGCCGGCATCCGGGCCTGCGTACTGTGGCGTCAGCTCGGCGGCAGCCGCACCCAGATCATCTTCGCTCGCAAGAAGATGGTGGAGCTGGCCAAACGTTACTAATCATCGGCTCGCGCGCGGGCCGAGGGACGACAGCAAGGCGGGCAGCCGCACATCCCCCTTGCTGACGACCCGGGCCCACGCGCGAGTGGATACGGATCCCCCACACCAATCATCAGGAGTTCACCCCATGGAGCTGTCCGCGCTGACTGCTGTTTCCCCGATTGACGGTCGTTATGGCGACAAGGCCGATGCCCTGCGCCCTATCTTCTCCGAATTCGGCCTGCTGCGTTTTCGCGTCGAAGTCGAGGTGCGCTGGTTGCAAAAACTGGCCAGCCACGCCGGGATCCCGGAAGTCCCTGCCCTGAGCGCGGCCGCCAGTGCCCTGCTCGACGACATAGTCCAGAGCTTCAACGAGCAGGATGCCGCCCGCATCAAACAGATCGAGCGCACCACCAACCATGATGTGAAAGCGGTGGAGTACTTCCTCAAAGAGAAAGTCGAAGTGAACCCGGAGCTGGCCGCCATCGCTGAGTTCATCCACTTCGCCTGCACCTCGGAAGACATCAACAACAACTCCCACGGCCTGATGCTGAAAACCGCCCGCGAAGAGGTCATCAAGCCTTATTGCGAGAAGCTGATTTCCGAGCTCAAGCGCCTGGCCGTTGAGTACCGCGACATGCCGCTGCTCTCCCGTACCCACGGTCAGCCGGCCACCCCGAGCACCATGGGCAAGGAGATGGCCAACGTCGCCTACCGGTTGGAGCGCCAGTACAAGCAGATCATGGCGGTGGAGATCCTCGGCAAGATCAACGGCGCAGTCGGCAACTACAACGCCCACATCAGCGCTTACCCGGATGTGGATTGGCACCAGTTCTCCGAGGAGTTTGTGACTTCTCTCGGCCTGACCTGGAACCCCTACACCACCCAGATCGAGCCGCACGACTACATCGCCGAGCTGTTCGACGCCATGGCCCGCTTCAACACCATCCTGATCGACTTCGATCGCGACGTGTGGGGCTACATCTCTCTGGGCCACTTCAAGCAGCGCACCATCGCCGGCGAAATCGGCTCCTCCACCATGCCGCACAAGGTCAACCCCATCGACTTCGAGAACTCCGAAGGCAATCTGGGTCTGGCCAACGCCGTGTTCCAGCATCTGGCAGCTAAGCTGCCTATCTCCCGCTGGCAGCGTGATCTCACCGACTCGACCGTGCTGCGCAACCTGGGGGTGGCGGTTGGCTACTCCCTGATTGCCTATCAGGCGACCCTCAAGGGTATCTCCAAGCTGGAAGCCAACGACGCCGCCATGGCTGCCGATCTGGATGCCAACTGGGAAGTGCTGGCCGAGCCGATCCAGACAGTGATGCGCCGTTACGGCATCGAGAAGCCCTACGAGAAGCTCAAAGAGCTGACCCGTGGCCGCCGCGTCGATGCCGAAGGGATGCGTACCTTTATCGACACCCTGGAGTTGCCGGAAGCGGTCAAGGTCGAGCTGAAGAAGCTGACCCCGGCCAACTACATCGGCGACGCCCAGCGTCTGGTCGATCTGCTGAAATAAGCGGATAAGTGACACCACCGGGGCCCTGTGCATGATCTGCAACAGGGCCCCGGTTATTTTATGTGGCACCCTATACACCCTTTGCAAGAGGTCTTGCCTGAGGCCAGCCACCGCCTCCGGCAAGACCTCTCCTGACCTTTGTCGAACCCTTTGACGAGAAGATCTATGTACCAACTCAATCTGGATATCGCTCACTTCCTCGAGCACTACTGGCAGAAGCGCCCACTGCTCATCAAGGGCGGCTTCACCGACTTTCAGGATCCCATCAGCCCGGACGAGCTGGCGGGTCTGGCCATGGAAGAGGTGATTGAATCGCGCCTGGTCACCCGTTTCAACAACAAGTGGGAGGCGGCTCACGGCCCCTTCGAATCCTACGATCATCTGGGTGAAGAGAACTGGACCGTGCTGGTGCAGGCCTGCAACCACTGGGCTCCCGAGGTCAACGAGCTGGCGCTGCCGTTCCAGTTCATTCCGGGCTGGCGTTTTGACGACGTGATGGTGAGCTTCTCCACCCCTCACGGCGGCGTCGGCCCCCACATCGACAACTACGATGTGTTCATCACTCAGGGCCAAGGCAAACGCCACTGGCGCGTCGGCGATGCCAAGCCCTTGAACGAGTTCGCCGCCCACGCGGCCCTGCTGCACTGCGAGCCGTTCGAAGCGATCATCGACGTCATCATGGAGCCGGGCGATATCCTCTACATCCCGCCTGGATTCCCCCACGAGGGCTACGCCATCGAGCCCTCTCTGAACTTCTCGGTGGGCTTCCGCGCACCGGATGCCAAGGCGCTTATCTCCTCCTTTGCCGATCACCTGATCGACAACGAGGTGCGCACCGAGCGTTACGGCGATGCCGACCTCAAGCCTCGCGCCCGTCACGGCGAGATCCAGCCCCACGAGCTGCACCGTCTGCGCGAGCTGATGCAGCAGGCCCTCGATGACGAGACCCTGTTCAAGGAGTGGTTCGGCACCATGATCTCCGAGGCCAAGCACGATCTGGACGTCAATCCGGTGGAGCCGGACTACAGCGCCGAGGAAGTGGCCGACCTGCTGACCCAGGGCGAGCCCGCCATCAAGGTGCCAGGCCTGCGCACCGTCTGGTTCAGCGGCGAGAGCCAGCAGTGCTACATCGACGGCGAAGCCTGGACGCTGCAGAGCGAAGATGCGGCAGCCATTTCGCTCTTGTGCGACAAGGACATGGTCACCCAGGCCGACATGGTGGAGCTTGCCGATCAGGCCGGCTTCCTGCAGCTGCTGACCCGACTGGTCAACCGCGGTTACTGGTTCTTCAGCTGAGCTGACGGACAGAGATAAAAAAGGCGCCCAAGGGCGCCTTTTTGTTATTTGCAACTTATTTGGATGTACCTGGTTTTCGTACATGGGCCGGTTCAATAATGACGACTCTTGGCCAAGCGATGGACAAGGGCGTCACCTCCGCTATTTCGGAATAAACGCATTCTTGTAGAAGGATCGGAATCCATTGTCCGGCACCTGAAACTCAACCCCGTTGTACAATGACAATGAGGCATCATCAGTCTTACTCATAATTGCGCCATAGCGGGCATAGCCACTTTTGCCATCGTGGTACATAAAGTCCATCCGCGAAACCAGATCGCTGGTTTTCTTGAACAACCTGCCAACAATCGGCGAGTCTGAGGACAGGGGATTATTGATGGTCCGCAGTAATTTCATACGGGTATAGTCACCATTGTCATCCCGGGTCAGCAGATAATGGTAGCGGGTCTCGGGAGCCTGCAGACCATTTAACCGATAGATCAAATTCACGTTGGTACCGAGTGCCAGGGCATTCAGGCCATAGGTTATCGGTGCATCGCGCTGACCGACAAAGTCAGAGATTATCCTGCGCGCTACACCACCTTTCACTTGATAGATATGTCGGGTAGTGAAGATAAGGAACATGGTCTCATCAAGGCCATTGATGGCAACCACATCCAGCGGATATTCTTGCCACTCCAGATTTAATTGACTCGTCAGCTCATTGCTGTTTGTCGGGGCATCTTCCAGGTGAGACGTCAAGAACGCGCGTGAAAAGCTTGAGTTGTTTCCCAGTGCCACAAATATAGCAGCGCGACTATTATTGCTTGCCTGACTCTCAACGGCATGCAAGCAGGTCTGCAAATCACTCCCTGGCCGCCAGTTACTGATCGGTGTGGTGGCTCCCGCAGTGAAGAAATTAGATATATTTCCGTAACCTGGCTTCTGAATATTGGCAAAGTTATAAATCCTGCCATTTCTCGGCGAGGTTACCAGAGCCCCTGGCTGAGTATAAATCGGATTATCATGATCAGCGATACTTGGGACATAATCCCAATCGGTATTCATGGTCCTTGCATCGAATGCGCACACCAGAGTACGCTTCCAGTAACTGGACACCCGGCAAATATATGCACCAAGGTCTTCATACTCAAGCCCCCGTGGCTTAATATATTCGTTGGTATATCTGGCGATCGGGGTAGGTTTGACCTCTTCTTTTTTAAGTAAGGTGTAGATCCACTGGGCAATGGCCACCACTATGCCTATCACCGCGACAATGATACCCAAGGGGCCGGCAATGGCAAACCCCATAAAAGAGGCAATGGCGACCCCCAACGCCACCGTGGCGACCAACATATTGATTGCCGCAAATATAATATCCCCAATATCGCCGCCCTCGACAGCCTGATACAGGTTATACGCGGCCAGGGCCGCCCCCAGTGCCGCCAAGCCAACAAAACATATATTGATAACCCGAGTGATATTTTGCGTGGCGAGAAACATCTTGCTGGCGATCTGCCGCTCTAGCACATTCGTGAGATGCTGGCCTTTGGCGGTAAGGTTGCTCAAGAATTGACTGAATTTCCCCATATTGATGGCGATGCTATTGATGATGCCTTCACCATTGCCATAAATAAACATGGTCACTTTATCAAGGAACCGACCGAGCTGGATCAGATTCAAGGTCACATCAAACAGGGCTGCCCCCAACTCCATCAAAGGAACAGGGTTGCTCCATTCCTCCCGATCGGTGGCCGTCAACCAGGTAAAGTTGCCCACCCCCAGCAACAAGGTGAACACGGAAAGGAATGAATCTATGGGGAAGGCCGCGAGAGCCACACCGGAGAAGGCTGTGGGAGCCATACTGCCCGCCGTCCCTGCCAGAGCAGGATATCGTTGAAGAATACGCTGCCGGGCCCCCTCATCCTGCAAGGTGCTCGTTCTCAGGTTCAGATTATTCAGTTCATTCCAGAAGCTATCCGGGCTATTTTGGTTGAAGAAATTGTTCCAGAAGGTGCGCTGCGTACCGCTTTCATTTCTCAGCAAGGTCACCACATCATCGAAATTCCTCCGGTTGGCCAGGACTGTGTATTTCTCGCTTTGCTGACCCCAGCTCATGTTCATGGCAAACCCGCTGTAAACAGATCCCGCCATGGTACGTTCAAATTTTTTCAGCTCATCTTCGGTGATGCGACGACCGGATGAAATATTGAGCGCTCTTACTTTATTGATGGTGTTGTACACTTTCCACATCGCCTTTTCAAACGATGAGCCTGACCCCAGATACTCCTGAACTTTAAAAGAACTGATAAGTTCGTC
Source organism: Aeromonas sp. V90_14 (assembly GCF_029967615.1). Taxonomy (NCBI): domain Bacteria; kingdom Pseudomonadati; phylum Pseudomonadota; class Gammaproteobacteria; order Aeromonadales; family Aeromonadaceae; genus Aeromonas; species Aeromonas sp. V90_14. The sequence continues at coordinate 165,491 of NZ_JASCAS010000007.1, forward strand.
TAATACCTCATTCTTGGAGTAGTGTTCGATAAGTTGACGAGCCCAACTTTCCCCCCCTGCTTTGTAGGCGGTTAACTTTCCATTTTGACAATAATGGGTGGCAACAGAGTATAGCTGATCGATAATCTCCTTAAACTGCGCCCCCTTTTCTGCTTGCTTGATATTCGCATTTACCTTCACCATATCCCAGGAGTTATACAGCTTCCGGTCAGCTACTGTGACATTGGTTTGCTTGCTATATGAGTTCTGTAACAGGCCACTCACGTACTCAACCATATTATCGGTAAAATAGCGTCGATTGCTGCTGTAAATAGCATTGACCGAGCTGATGCCATCACTCATTGTCAGCACATTATTATTAGGCTTCATGCCAGGGCCCAATGCTTCGCTTAATGAGCTGTTCTGATACTGGAATTCGTACTTCATCAACTCTTGAAACATCACCTGGGCAAGATATTGCGCTTCATCGGTTTCTTGTACAAAGTTGACCCAATTTGAATCAACGGCGGGCTGGTTAGACGCCATCACGTAAAAATTGATCGCATCCAGTTCAGAAAAATTGCCACTGTCCAAGACAGCAATGGCAGCCTTCACCGGGGCAGGAAAAACGCTGCCAGCTGCCAGACCAATCAGCGACATGGAGGAAAACGTCAGAAAATCACGACGTCCTTGTGAAACTTCACGATGGATTATTGCTGAGAGTTTTTTCATATGATGTATCCCTATCAGTGCTCAATTTATTCCAGATTGCCCGATATTTTCAGGCAATAGCTGGGCAGGCCATATCATCATGACCGAGCATATGGTGGTTGTTTTTGGCTGTAATATGAAGACAGGTTACCGCGTCAGCATTATTGATATGCAAACGAGAGTAACTCTATCGATATATAAGACAAGGGTGGGTATGAATAATTAAAGCCATGGCAATCGCACCAGGCTTCCTTGTTTATATATTCAACAACCTACCTTTACATCCTCATTTGAGTCAAACATCAATAATGAGGTCAAACCAAAAAATGTTACCCGTTAGACAAAAACAGATCTTTCCGATAAAAAATTTGTAACAAGACATTGCAACAGAATACCTCCGGAAAAAGCAACGGCCAGCCCTCAGGCAGCAGCCACCATATTCAGAGAATATGGTGGCGCGCTCCATATATCCCGACACGGATTCAAGAGGTGTTTGCTCAATGGCATGGGCGCGGATACTGCCCAGGATGATGGAGCGGAGGAGCACAACGACTCATCGCTTATTCAAGGGGAAAGGCGCAGCACCTGCTGCTCATGCAGATAACAAAACGGCAGCCCGCAGGCTGCCGTTTGCGTTGCTCATTGTTCTTCGGGCAGCTCGTCAAACAGCGGGTGGTAGAGCACTTCGCCCTGCATCCCCGTCAGACCGCCTTCCTGCAGCTCCATCGCCATAAAGCAGTCGGCGGGCACTTCGTAGATACAGTGCAGGCCGAACTCGCTGGCGGGGCGAAAACCGAAGCGGCTGTAATAGGTCGGGTCACCCAGCACCACCACCGCCTTCCAGTCCATCTCCAGCGCCGTATCCAGCCCCTCGCGTACCAGATCCGACCCTATGCCCTGCCCCTGCCAATCGGGATGGACCGCCACAGGCGCAAGACCGAGCCAGGGCCCTTCCATGCCGTTAATGGTGATCGGGCTCAGCATCAGGTGCCCCATGAACTCGTACTCCTCCTCCTCGACCATGGTCACCACGGCGGCGCCACATTCGCGCAGGCGGTTGACCAGTTCGGCCTCGTCGGAACGGCCAAAGGCGGCGCTCACCAGGTCATAGACCGGCAGCATGTCGCCGGGGCGCTCGGTTCTCAGCATACAGCGTTACTCCTCGTACAGCAGAGCGGGCATTATTCCACAAACTGACCGCCGCCCTGAGCACCTTTGTCGAGAAATGGGAGGGTGGACTCAGGAAACCGCATGGCCAGCAGGCGCAGCAGTGCTTGCAGATCGCTCGGTTGCAGGGTGGTGATGGCCACCCGATAGGCCGCAAACAGCTCGGCATCCGTCTGCGCCAGCCAGCTCAGCGTCTGGTCAGGCCCGCGATGCCAGCGTCCGGCCAGCTCGTCGATGAGGGCGGGCAACTCCACCAGCAGCCAGAGCTGGTGATAACGGCGACTGACACCCTCCCCCTGTGTGTTCTCGCCGCTCGCCCGGCGGGCCAAGGTGCCCAGCCAGCCGAGCCGCTGATGCCGCTCCGCCAGCATGAGCGGTGCCGGCCCCTGGCGCTGCAGGCTGGCCAGCTGCTGCAGATAATCCAGCCCCTGCTCGTCATGGTCCTTGAGCAGCAGCCCCCGATAGAGATAGAGCTGGTCCGGTTCGGCCTGCGCCAGCACCGCCTGATCGTGATACTCCACCGCCAGCGGCCCGTCATCCTCCTGCTTGGGCAGGAGCTCAACAGCCAGTCCGCTCTCTGGCTCCGGCTGCACCAGAAAGAGGGCCAGCCGCCTCGGCTCATCCTCTTCAGCACCTGCTTGCAGAATGGCCGCCACCACCCGTTCGTCGGCCAGCAGAGGGGCCAACTGCCGTGTCAGCGGCGCCGCCAGCGTCTGGCTTCGCTCCAGCTGCCAGTAGCTCACCTCGCATGGTGGCTGACCACTCAGCTCGCGCCGACCGCAATAGCGCATGCCCAGCTTGGCCATCACCCGGCCGGAGGCCAGATTGCCTGGCATATGGCGGGCGGTCAGCACCGGCAGTTGCCGCCGCTCAAACGCAAAGGCCTTGACCAGCCGGGCGGCCCGGGTAGCCAGCCCGCGATTTTGCCAGGGCACGCCCACCCACCAGGCGAGCTCGCCGTTCCAGTACAGCGAGATCACCCCCACCAGCGGCGCCTGGCTCTCCCCTGCTGGCAGGGTCAGCGCCCAGCTCCAGCCCAGCCCGAGCGCAGCCCTGCGCCAGCAGCCGGCCAACCAGTCACGGGCCGCCTCCGGCGGGTAGGGATGGGGGATGTTGAGGGTGTAGCGGGCGAGCGCCGCATCGCTGCAATAGCGCACCACGTCGGCTTCATCGCACGCCAGCAGGGGACGCAGTTGCAGGGCAGGCCCCGACGGCGAGGCGGGCTCGGCCAGCACCGGCACCGTCAGGCGGCGGGCCAGCAGGCGGTTGAGCACGGCGCCCAGATCGTCTGGCGCCGTCAGCGTCAGATCGGCGCCCTGTGGCCCCAGCGTCAGCAGCCCTTCCTCCCGGGCCAGGGTCAGCAGGGAGGCCGAGCCGCTGATGAGGATCTGGCGGCTCGGATCCCTCGCGGGCTGGGCAGTCAAGTCACCATCCAGCCAGGCGGCCAGCAGCGCGTTGGCCGAACGCACGCCATCGGGTGGACAACAGGACCAGAGTCCGCCGGTGTCGCTCGGCAAACCCTCATCGGCCTTGCTCTGCAACAGCAGCCAGCGGCCGCCCTGCCGTTGCCAGGCCTGCAGTACCGGCGCCCAGTGGGGCTGCCACAGGGCCAGCTCGATCAGCAGCTCCATCAGCCGGCCTGACAGGCAGCCGGCAGGCTCAGGTGGCGAGGATGCGCCTCGATACGGGCGATCCAGTCGCGAATAGCTGGCCAGCCCTGCAGCGAGAAGATCCCCTCCTCCGCCACATGGGTGTAAGCGTAAAGCGCGATGTCGGCGATGGTCGGGGAATCACCGCACAGGTAGGGACTCTGCTTGAGCTGCTGCTCCAGCACCGCCAGCGCCTTTTCGCCGCCGGCTTTGAGCCCGTCGAGGCGCGCCTCCTGGGACTCTGGCCGCCCCAGATAGTGCACGATAAAACGGGCTACCGCGATATAGGGCTCATGGCTGTACTGTTCGAAGAACAGCCACTTGAGTACCTCGGCCTGCTGGCGCGGCTCGGTCGGCCACAGGGGCGATCCCTGCGCCAGATAGAAGAGGATGGCGTTGGATTCCGCCAGGGTATCGCCGTGGGTCAGCTCCAGCACCGGGATCTTGCCGTTGGGGTTGATGGCCAGAAAATCGGGGGTACGGGTCTCCCCCGCCAGCACATCCACCGGCACCCAGTCGAGGGGCAACTCAAGCCAGCGGGCCAGCAACCAGGGCTTGTAGCAGTTGCCGGACTTCAGATCGCCATACAGACGCATACAGACTCCTTGTCAGCGGCAGCGGGCACTCAGGGCGCCAGCCGCTCGATGTGCCAGCCTTCCCCCTCACGGGTGTAGTAGAAACGGTCGTGCAGGCGATGCTCGCCCCCCTGCCAGAATTCGACCGTGTCGATCCGCACCCGAAAACCGCCCCAGAAGCTCGGCAGCGGCACTTCGCCATTGGCAAACTTCTGCTTGAGCTCGAGGAATTTGGCCTCCAGCACACCGCGCGCCGAGATGCGGGTCGACTGCTGGGAAACCCAGGCGGCGATCTGGCTGTCCTTGGGGCGGCTGTGGAAGTACTTCATCACCTCGAAGGTGCTCATCTTCTCCACCCGGCCGGTCACATGCACTTGTCTATCCAGCGTGTGCCAGGGAAACAGCAGGCTGATGCGGGGGTTGCCCTCCAGCTGATGCGCCTTGCGGCTGCCCATGTTGGTGTAAAACACCATGCCCTCGGCATCGTAATGCTTGAGCAGCACGGTGCGCTGCCAGGGCTGGCCGTCGGCATCCACGGTACCCACCACCATGGCAGTGGGATCGGTCAGCTTGGCCTCGCACGCCTGGGCCAGCCACTTCTCGAACAGAGCAAGGGGCTCGGCTGGCAGATCGGCCCGGTGCAATCCACCCCGGGTGTATTCGCGGCGCAGATCGGCTACATCCATCATCTTGATTTTCCTTCTCTCTTTGCCGCCCATGCGGCCATGCGTGCTGGCATTGTGCGACGAGCACGCCATGGGTACAAGCCTTGTAACCGGCAAATGGCGGCTGCAAAAAAGAGGGAGGCTCACGCCTCCCTCCTTGGTATGCCCTTCGTACGCTCTTGCTACGCGCAGACTTATTGCTTGCCAGAGGCAGCGGGACAATACGTCAGCATGCGCCGGTTGTAATCCGCCGCGTAGGCCGCCAGCTTGGCCTGGGCCTCTTCCTGCCCGGGCTTGATGACATCCCCCAGGCCATCGAGGTAGCGCACGCCGCAGCGCGCCTTGGCCGAGGCCTGCTGCTCCGGCGCGATGCCGGGCGCCACCTCGCCGCGCCCGGCCCGCACGATCAACCGGTAATCCTGCTTGGCCAGACTGGCGCTGACCGCCTGCTCCAGGGTATCGGCGTCGGCCTGACAGCCGCCAAGCAGGGACACCAGCACCAGCCAGCCAGCTCTCATCCGCGCCTCCGTTGCCAACCCAGCAAGGCCAGCGCCAGAGTCCAGAGACCGAGGGCACCACCGCCGCCACCGCCCGAACTGCCGCCGCTTTGGGCGACCGGCAGCTTGGCAGGACTGATGGCGAAGAAGATGTTGTCGCTGCAGGCCACCTTGAGGCGGGCGGCGCTGGCCAGATCCGCCGGCAGGGTGACGGTGGCGGCGCCGCTGTTGGGTTGGCTGACCGCCAGATTGCTCCAGCTGGCCCCCTCGTTCTGGGTGATGAACAGGTCTACCTTGCTGCAGCTGATCGGCGCCAGCGTGGTGCCGGCCACATCCCAGCTGACCGCCTGGTTTGCCCCCGGCGTCAATGCCACCCCAAGCGGGGCGGTCAGGCGGAAGGCGCTGCCGGTGTTGACCACCTGAACCTTCATGTCGTCGCTGGCGACACCGCCCTTGCCATCACGCACCGTCAGCCGGAAGTTGAGATCCCGGTTGGTGGTGGGCCAGGCTTCGCCCTTGGCGAGCGTGCCCGAGAGCAGAGAGGGCAGGCTCGGCAGGATCCGCTCCGGCGAGCTGGTGGGGGAAACAAAGCGAAACAGCGGCCGGCTACCGTCGTCCACCATGGTGGCCGGGCTGCTCGACTCCGTGCCCAGGTCGATCTGCTCCCAGGTGTAGGTCAGAGGATCCCCGTCCAGATCGGCGCCGGCCCCCTTGAGTACGAACGGCGTGTTGGCCGGAATGATGCGGCTGGCCCCGGCCGCCGCCTGGGGCGCATTGTTGCCGAGGTTGAGGGTGGTGCCGCAGGCCGGCACGGTCGCCATGTGCGCCCGCATCTGCTCGATGGACTTGCTGTGGAAATAGGGGTCGCTGTGGGGCTGGATGTTCTCGTCCCCGCAGATCCCGGCATAGGCCATGATGGAGGTGCCGCTGCCCGGCTCCCAGGCTTGGGTCGCCTCCCGATTGCCGCTGCCACAACTGTTGGTGGTGCCGTTGAAGGTGTGGTCGGCGCCGAACTGGTGGCCAATCTCATGGGCCACGTAGTCGATAAAGAAGGCATCCCCCACCGGGGTGGCCGAACCGGTCATGCCCTGCGAACGGGTGGCGGTACAGAGCGCATCGAGATTGGCCAGCCCGCCGCCCCCGGTATTGACCACATGGCCGATGTCGAACTGTCCAAGCGGCGCGCTGGGCAGGGTCTGGGCATTGGCCTGCACCACGCTGTTGATGCCCATGTCGGCATCACCATTGGTGAAGGGATCGCTGGCCGGATCGATAAAGATGATGTTGTCGTTGCCGCTGGCCAGCTGAAACTCGGCCCCTACGTCGCGCTGGTACACCTCGTTGACCCGGTTGAGCAGGGTGGCGATGGCCGCGGTGGCCAGCACCTTGGAGCCACCATGGAACTGGGTGTACTCCCCCGCCGCCGAGATGGCGATAACGTAACGCTTGCGCACGTTGCCATCCACCTGCACCTTGTGCGCCAGCGCCCTGCTGGCCTCGCTGCCGATAACCTTGTCCGCGTCCTCCTCCAGCCGGCTGTAGGCATCCTGCTGGTAATAGACGGCATAACCGTCGGCATTGCGCAGCGGGTCGACGAACACCGTCTTGCCCTGATGGGTGAACATGGCATGAAAGCCCAGCGGCCCCAGGTCAAAACGTCCCGTCTCTACCGGTGCCGCCGGGTTATGGCCCTTGAAGGTCAGGATCTCGGGGAATTTGGCCGCCTGATCGGCCGGCAGCAGATCATAGGCCTGCAGGGTGAAGGTCACCTCTCCCCCGTCGGGCAACGGCAGGGTCAGCGAACGGGCCCCGGCCTGCAGGCCGGCAAAATAATCGATGGGCACCTTGGCGACCCGAAACTGGTTGGCCCGCACTTCATAGCCGTCGGCGGCGCTGGCGCGCGCCGCCACCGTGTCCCACTCCTTGGCCGCGAGGCCACCCGAGCTCATCAGGCTGGCTACCACCAGCGCCAAGGGAGAAAATTTCATCAACTGCATCTTTTTAGTCCTTTTAAATGCACTCACCCAAACTGCAACTGGCATCATTCGCCTGCCGCCCTGCTTAGTCCAGCACCAGCTAGCGGATATTCCCCGAATGGGGAGTGTTGCACCAACCCTGTCTAGCCCCTATCATTGCGCGGATTTATCAGTTTTTGAGCCGCGTCACCATGACGACGGTTCGTCTTTATCTGACCAAGGTTAATCTCATGCTCAAGTCCCCACTGTTGCCCCGTTTCGGGGATCTGATCGTTGCCATCGTTGACGATGTGCTGGGTCAGGGTCTTACCCTCGACCGCGCCTATGCCCGTCACTTCTCCGGCATCGAACTCAAACCGCAAGAACAGGCAAGGATTGCCCTGGTCACCGGCGATCTGCTGCGCCGCCTCAGCCTCTACTGCTTCCTGACCGGCATTCAGGTTCGTCAGGCCGAGAAGAACGTCTGGCCGCTGCTGCACAGCTGGCACGCCTTCCACAAGATAGACCAGCCGAACCACCCGACCCTGGATCGCTTCAACGAGGAGGCGTTCCGTCGCCGCCTGACCGAGGCGAAGAAGAACCCGGTGCTGATGGATGGCTGCCCGACCTGGCTGGAAAAACTCGGCAGCGAGCAGCTGGGTGAGGCCTGGCCTGCCGAGCGTGCGGCCCTGGCCTGGATGCCCAAGCGCTACCTGCGGACCAACACCCTCAAGGGCACCCGGGACGAGCTGCAGGCCATCCTGGCCAAGGAACATGTCACCACGGTGCCCGTCGACGGCGTTGAGACCGCCCTGCAGGTCACCACGGATGCCGCCCTGTTCCGCACCCAGGCCTTCGCCGATGGCTGGTTCGAGCAGCAGGATGCCGGCTCCCAGCAGGTTGCGGCCGCGCTGGAAGTGCGCCCCGGCATGCGCGTCATCGATGCCTGCGCCGGTGCCGGCGGCAAGACCCTGCATCTGGCCGCCATGATGGAGGGCAAGGGCCGCCTGCTGGCGATGGATGTGGAAGAGTGGAAGCTCGAAAACCTCAAGCAGCGCGCCCGCCGCGCCGGGGCCCACAACGTAGAGACCCGGGTCATCACCAGCAGCAAGACCGTCAAGCGCCTCAAAGAGAGTGCCGATCGCGTGCTGCTGGACGTGCCCTGCTCCGGCCTCGGCGTGCTCAAGCGCAATCCGGATGCCAAGTGGCGCGACACCGCCGAGCGGCTGCCGGTGCTGGTTGCCCTGCAGGCAGAGATCCTGCAGCGCTACAGCCAGATGGTGAAGGTGGGCGGTCTGCTGGTCTATGCAACCTGCTCCATCCTGCCGGAAGAGAACCGTCAGCAAGTGGACAAGTTCCTCGCCGCCAATGAAAACTACCGCCTGCGGGATGACCACACCGTCAGTCCGGCCGCCACCGGCTTCGATGGCTTCTACATGGCACGCATCGAACGCATCGCCTGATGCCTGTCGTGACATAAAGTTGTGAAATAAAAAAGGGGAGCCACTGGCTCCCCTTTTTGCATGATGCAGCTGCTGCCTTATTCGGCGGCGGCGTCATCCTGCTTGTGTTTGGCGGCCGTTTCCTTGATCAAGGTCTGCAGCTCGCCGGCCTGGAACATCTCGATCATGATGTCGCAGCCACCGACCAGCTCACCTTCCACCCACAGCTGGGGGAAGGTCGGCCAGTTGGCAAACTTCGGCAATTCGGCGCGGATATCCGGGTTTTGCAGGATGTCGACGTAAGCAAACGGCTCGCCACAGGACATCAGGGCCTGGGAGGCCTGGGCAGAGAAACCGCAGCTGGGTAGCTTGGGGGAGCCCTTCATGTACAGGATGATGGGGTTTTCAGCCAGCTGCTGTTTGATCTTTTCAATAGTTTCCATAGGTGCCTCACTAGAGCGATTTCGGCGGCCATTCTACTGCAATCCGGGCAGACCACAAACTGGCAAACCACCTCGGATGCAAGAAGTGATGAATCAATACGCCGCAGCTTGATCCGGATCATGGCGAGAATCAAGAGTTGTTAGCCCATCTTTGATGCTGGTACAATCGATGGGCTTTGGGCCATCTGGCCCCCTTATTTCAAGAACAATTCTTTTCAAGATAGAAAAGAGTACGCAATGTCTTGCAACCGTCGCCTTCGCACGGCCAGCCAATGGAGAGTAGAAAATGGCATTCGAACTTCCCGCTCTGCCCTATGCAATCAATGCTCTGGAACCGCACATCTCCCAGGAAACTCTGGAATACCACCACGGCAAGCACCACAACACCTATGTGGTCAACCTGAACAACCTGGTGCCGGGTACCGAGTTTGAAGGCAAGTCTCTGGAAGAGATCATCAAGACCTCCACTGGCGGCATCTTCAACAACGCCGCCCAGATCTGGAACCACACCTTCTACTGGCACTGCCTCTCCCCGAACGGCGGTGGCGAGCCCACTGGCGCCCTGGCCGATGCCATCACCAAGGCCTTCGGCTCCTTCGCCGAGTTCAAGGATGCGTTCACCAAGTCTGCCATCGGCAACTTCGGTTCCAGCTGGACTTGGCTGGTGAAAAAGGCTGACGGCTCCCTGGCCATCGTCAACACCTCCAACGCCGGTTGCCCGCTGACCGAAGCCGGTACCACTCCGCTGCTGACCGTCGACCTGTGGGAACACGCCTACTACATCGATTTCCGCAACCTGCGTCCGAAGTACATGGAAACCTTCTGGACCCTGGTCAACTGGGAATTCGTGGCCAAGAACCTGGCCTGATAGCCCCCGTTCTTGCCAAAACGCCCCGCTCTTGCGGGGCGTTTTTTTTATGCCTGTGCAACAGCAGAGACGAAAAAGGCGCCCGCAGGCGCCTTTGTTACGTTACTCGAGCCGGATACGCTGGCATCACTGGTCGATTTCATCCAGATAGTCGTCCAGATTGCTGTCGTCTTGCTTCTCCTGCTGCTCTTGCTTGAGCTCGGTCTGACGACCGGTCACCTTGTTCTGGTTGTACTGCAGATAGAAGTCCTTGGTCAGGGCGTAAGGATCGAGCGCGTTGTCGATGATCCGCTCCTGATCGATCAGCTTGGAACGGGTACCCAGACCATCCAGCGCCCAGTGCACCACCTTCAACGGGAAAGTCAGCAAGGCATAAGGGAAATACAAGGTATCCACAGTATCCCCCACCAGCTTGCGGGTGGTGGTCGGGCCGTAGACCGGCACCATCAGGTAGGCGCCATCGCCGATATCGGCGCGGCCCAGCACGGTATTGAGCTCCAGCTTGTTGCGCGCCAGACCGGCATGCTTGGCCACATCGAAGATACCCAGCAGACCCACGGTGGTGTTGAGGGTGAAGCGACCCAGGTTGGTGCCCGCCCCCTTCAAATCGCCGGTGATGAGATGGTTGACCATGCTGCTCGGCTCGTTGAAGTTTTCCACCAGGTTTTCGATGCCGTCCTTCATTCCCTGCGGGATATAGCGGGCGTAGCCATGCACCACTGGACGGGCCACATAGGGCTCCAGCACATCGTAGTTGACGGCCCACATGGCCCGGTTGGCGCCCTGGAACGGGTCACGACCATCGCTGGCCGTGCTGGTCGCACCGGGCCGGCTCGGCGTCTCCTTGAGGTCAAGGCTCTCGGGCCCCTGCTTGGGCGGGCCGCCAGCACAGCCGCCCAGCAACAAGGCCACCATCAATGCCCCTACACGCACATACATATGGAAGTCCTAGCTTTTTATTGTGATTAATCTGAATTATAGGCAGCCCGGCTCCATCGAGGGGCCGGGCCAAAGGCGTATTAGAGGGCGTGATCGATGCGGATGTCAATCGGTGCTGAAGGAATCGAACCGGTAGCAACCGGAACGGAGACGCCTTCAAACGCCCCTTCCTTGTTCATGACGTTGCCGCCACGGGAGAGGCGCGCCTTGAACTGCAGCTCGGGGTAGGCAGCCAGCTTGTTGCCTTCCATCATGGCGTCACCGTCACCCAGCGACAGGGTCAGCGGGAAGTGCGGCCCCGGGATACGCTTGACCGCGATGGGCATGGGCGGTCCGTTGGGGATCACCGCAAACACGAACAGATGGGCATCTTCCGGCAGTGCAATGCCATCGGCCAGCGTCACCTTGAGCGGGAACTCGCCAGCCTTCACCTCCAGCACCTGGTCAGAGGCCGCGTTCTGCCCGCTCGCCTCAACCGGCACGGCCGCACTGACCATGCCGCGCTTCTTCAACTGCTGCTCGGCGTAGTCGATGGAGCGCTCCACCATGGTGTAACGGGTCGAGCCCTTCTCCATCAGTGGCAACATCTCGCGCCAGCGTTGCAGAGCGGTCTTGAAGTCCTCTTTTTGCAGCGCCATGAAGGCGTAGACAGAGCGCGCCTCGATATTGGCAGGATCCTGGGCAATGGCCACCCGCAGCAGCTGATCGGCCTGCGCGTCATCCCCTGTCATCATCAGCGCCTGGGCGTAGGGCACCGCCACCATCGCCTTCTGCGGGGCCAGCCCGTAGGCCCGCTCCAGCGCCTCGCGGGCCATCTCGGGATCATTGCCATCCAGCGACAGCCGACCCAGCAGCAGCCAGCCGCGGTAATCATTCGGCTCATCCTTCAGGCGGGTACGCAGGGCCAGGGTGAAGTCCAGCAGATCCTGCTCGGTCACCTCGGCGTCCCGCTCCACCAGGATGCGGTTGCTGAGCTCGCCCAGCCGGCTGTTGGCATCCTGCCAGCGGCTGACCTCCTGCCAGGAGCCGAGCTTGTAATAGAGCCCCAGGCTCACCACCAGCAGCACCAGCACACCCGGGATCCAGATCATGCTCTTGCCGCCGCGGGCGGTCTGCTCCACGTCGGGAATGTCGTCCAGCAGGCTGCGTTGCAGCTCGATCAGGGAGTCCTGCTCCTCCGCCAGCACCCCTTGCTCGCGCTCTTCCCCGATCTCCAGCAGACGCTGGCGATAGAGCTGTTTGTTGAGGGCCGAGCGGCTGATGCTCTGCTTGCCCTCACCCCGCCACAACGGCAGTACCAGCGCCAGACTCACCAGCGCCAGCAGGGCCGCGATCACTATCCAAAATGCGGTCATTGTTTCTCTTCCTCTTTGAGCAGGGCAGCCAGACGACGCTGCTCCTCCGCGCTCAGGGCGCTATCCGCCGGCGTGGCAGCCGCGGGACGACGGCGACTGCGCACCACCACTATGACGACACCGATGACGATCACCAGCAGGGGGCCAAGCCAGAGGATCAGGGTCGACGCCATCAGCGGCGGGTTGTACAGGATGAAGTTGCCGTAGCGGGCCACCATGTAGTCCACCACTTCCTGCTTGTCCTTGCCCTCGCGCACCATCTGGTAAGTCTTGTCACGCAAGTCCTTGGCCAGGCCCGCGTTGGAGTCGGCGATATCCTGGTTCTGGCACTTGGGGCAACGCAGCTCCTTGGTCAGCTCGCGAAAGGTCTGCTCCTGGGCGTCGCTGTCGAAGGTGTAGACATCGATGGCGGCCAGCGCCTGGCCCGCCCCGCCCAGTCCCGCCAGCAGCAGCAGGGACGCAATAAACATTCTCATCAGGCTCTCCCTCACTTCATGGCGTCATAGATGGGTTTGAGGGTGCTGGCCCACACCTCGGGGTTGACGTCCCCCACGTGGCGATAGCGAATGATGCCCTGGCTGTCGATGAAGAAGGTCTCCGGCGCGCCGTAGACCCCCAGATCCAGCCCCAGCATGCCGTCGGGATCATAAAGATTGATCTGGTAGGGATTGCCGAGCTCCGCCAGCCAGTTGATGGCCTTGGCCCGTTCATCCTTGTAGTTCATGCCGACGATGTAGATCCCCTGCCCCGCCAGCTGCTTGAGGTAGGTGTGCTCCCCATAGCAGGTCGGGCACCAGGTGGCCCAGACGTTGAGCAGCATGGGGCGCCCCTTGAGGATGCTCCTGTCATGCTGCTTATTGAGGTCGTAGATGTCCTGCAGGGTGAACACGGGCACTTCCTTGCCCACCATCACGGACTCGAGCTTGGTGGGATCGGAGTAGAGCCCCTTGAACAGAAACACGGCCCCCAGCAGAAACACGATGAAGGGGATCAGAAACAACCAGGTCTTCTTGCTCATGCCTTGGCCTCCTCGTCACGGCGACCGAAACGGTAACGCTTGTCCAGCATCGCCAGCATGCCGCCGATGGCCATGAAGACGCCGCCGAACCAGATCCAGCGCACGAAGGGTTTGTAATAGATCCGAACCGCCCAGGCGCCGCTATCGAGCTGCTCGCCGAGCGCCGCGTAGAGATCCCGGGTGAAGCCGGCATCGATGGCCGCTTCGGTCATCGGCATCCGGGTCACCTTGTACATGCGTTTCTCCGGCTTGAGCAGGGCGACCTGCTTGCCGTCCTTGTGCACTTCCAGCACGCCCTTGAAGCCGTCGTAGTTGGGGCCGTTCTTCTCCTTGATGCCGGTGAAGACGAACTCGTAGTCGGCAAACTGGACCCGATCGCCGGCCTGCATCCGCAAATCCTTCTCGATGCTGTAGTTCTGGGTACAGGCGATGCCGATGATGCTCACCGCAAGGCCCACGTGGCCCAGGATCATGGCCCAGTGGCTATTGCCAAGGCGGCGCACGCCGACGGCGAAGCTGTGCTTGTGGGTGGCACGCACCCAGGTCTCCTGCACGCTGGTCACGATGATCCAGGCGCCAAGCCCGATACCGAGCGCAGCCCAGGGCTTGAACTCCTCGGCCAGCAGCAGCGGTAGCAAAATGGCGGCGGCCAGGCTCAATACCAGCGCCAGCACCACCTTGCCCTGGAGCTCGCCCAGCTCCTGGCGGCGCCAGCGAAACAGCGGGCCGACCCCCAGCAACAGGGCGAACGGAATGATCAGCCAGCTGTAGATGTGGTTGAAGAAGGGAGTACCGATGGAGATGCTGCCCAGCCCCAGCTCCTTGTGTACCAGCGGCAACAAGGTACCGAGCAGCACGGTCAGCAGCCCCGCCACCAGCATGATGTTGTTGCACAGCAGCAGGGTCTCGCGGCTCCACAACTCGTGCTTGCCGTGGCTTCTCACCTGAGAGCCCTTGAAGGCAAACAGCAGCAAGGATGAACCGATGACCGCCAGCAGGAAGCCCAGAATGAACAGGCCGCGGGTCGGGTCGGAGGCAAATGCATGCACCGACACCAGCACGCCGGAGCGCACCAGGAAGGTACCGAGCAGGCTCAGGGAGAAGGCGGAAAGCGCCAGTAGCACGGTCCAGGCCTTGAAGGTGGCGCGTTTTTCACTCACTGCCAGCGAGTGCAGCAGGGCGGTGCCCGCCAGCCAGGGCATGAAGGAGGCGTTTTCTACCGGATCCCAGAACCACCAGCCGCCCCAGCCGAGCTCGTAATAGGCCCACCAGGAGCCCAGCACGATACCCAGGGTGAGGAAGACCCAGGCCGCCATGGTCCAGGGACGCGACCAGCGCGCCCAGGTGGCATCAAGCCGGCCTGTCATCAGCGACGCGATGGCGAAGGCAAAGGCCACCGAGAAGCCCACATAGCCCATGTAGAGCATCGGCGGGTGGAAGATGAGGCCGGGATCCTGCAACAACGGGTTGAGGTCGCGCCCATCCACCGGGAAGTAGGGCAAGGTACGGATGAAGGGGTCGGAGGTAAACAGCACGAAGGCGGTAAAACCGACCGAGATGAGGCCGAGCACGCCGAGCACCCGCGCCACCGCGTCGAGCGGCAGGCGACGGCTGAACATGGCGACAGCCGCAGTCCAGCCCCCCAGGGTCAGCACCCACAGCAGCAGAGAGCCCTCGTGGGCGCCCCACACCGCGGAGATGCGATAGGCCAGCGGCAGCAGGCTGTTGGAGTTGGTGGCCACGTACTGCACCGTGAAGTCGTTGTCGATGAAGGCCCAGGTCAGGCACAGGAACGACAGCAACAGCAGCAGGAACTGGGCATAGGCCAGCGGACGGGCCGCCGACATCATGCCAAGGCGCCCCCATTTGGCCCCGAGCAGCGGATAGCTGCCCAGCAGCAGGGCGGTGGCGAAGGCCAGGATCAGTGAAAACTGTCCCAATTCAGGGATCATGGCTGAACTCCTTTCAAATGAGCCGCAGCACGAACCTGTAAACCGGCTTGAAAAGGTGAAAACGGTGCGAATGCTGCCGGGATCATTGCTTGCTCCCCTTCAGCTGCGCCTCGGTATATTCCGGCTTGAAGTGCATGCCGTTGGTGGCATCGGCCACTTCCGGCGGCATGTAGTTCTCATCGTGTTTGGCCAGCACCTCGAAGGCGGCGACCGTGGTGGCATCCTTGAGGGTGCCCTGGGCGACGATGCCCTGCCCTTCGCGGAACAGATCCGGCAGGATGCCGTCGAACTCGACGGTCACCAGATGCCCACCGTTGTCCACCAGCTTGAAGGCCACCTTGAGGCTCTGGGGATCCCGCTGTACCGAACCCGGTACCACCAGACCGCCGATGCGCAGGCGCTGTCCCTCTTCCGGCTTGATCTTGTCCGGGCCCTTGCCCTCCACCAGCTCGCTCGGGGTGTAGAAGAGATCGATGTTCTGGCTGAGGGCATAGAGCACCAGGCCGATCACCGCGGCAAGCCCGGCACTGATCGCCAGGATGATGGTGAGGCGTTTCTTGCGTCTCGGGTTCATAGGGTGTTCTCCATCTGCTGGGCCGCCTTGCGGCGGGCCTCGCGCGCCTGCTTGTTGCGCAATTCACCGAGCAGGGCGCGGGTTTTCATACGGGTGGAAATGACGATGCCGACCAGGCAGAGCAGGGTCAGACCGAAAGAGAGCCAGACGTAGAAGGCGTAACCGCCCATCGCCAGAAAGTCACTGAATGAGGCAAAGTGCATGCTTACTTCTCCTGCTCGGCTATCTCTTTGACCCAGGGGCGGTGCCACTCCCGCATCAAGAGCTCGTTTCGAAAACGCATCAGGGAGAGGGCCCCGAGGAAAGCGGCAAAGGCCAGGATCATGATGAGCAGCGGCCACAGCATCTCGGGCGAGATGGAAGGCTTGTCAAACTTGGTGATGCTGGCGCCCTGGTGCAGGGTGTTCCACCACTCCACCGAGTAGTGGATGATGGGCAGGTTGATCACCCCCACCAGCGCCAGGATGCCGGCGGCGCGACCGGCCAGCACCTTGTCGCTGAAGGCGTTGTAGAGGGCGATGACACCGAGGTAGAGGAACAGCAGGATCAGCTCGGAGGTGAGTCGTGCATCCCACACCCACCAGGTGCCCCACATGGGTTTGCCCCAGGCGGCGCCGGTAAACAGTGCGATGAAGGTGAACACGGCGCCGACCGGCGCGACCGCGGCCACCGTCATGTCCGCCATCCGTAACTGCCACACCAGGCCGATGAAGGCGGCCACCGCCATGGTGGAGTAGGCCCCCATGGAGAGGATCGCGGCCGGAACATGGATGTAGATGATCCGGAAGGAGTCGCCCTGCTGATAATCCGCAGGTGCAAAGGCCAGCCCCCAGAGGGTGCCGATGATGAATGCCAGCAGGCTTGTCACGGCAAACCAGGGCAGCAGGGTCCCTGCCAACTGGTACGCGCGCTCGGGTTTAGCGTAAGGGTGCAACCATTTCCACATAGCTCACAAAACCTTTCTGTTATTAATATCGTGGCGAGGCCTACCATACCCACTGCCGGAAAACATCACATCCCCCGAAAGCAATAAGCAGCCATCCTCTTGATCTATCTCAATTATATTTTTTATAACGGCCCTTCCATTGCCACTTTTTCAGACGCTTTCGTCAATTCACGCTGACTCGCAGCGCCGCCGAGACCGCCAGCGGGGTCAGGGTCAGCGCACCGGCCAGCATGGCCCCCAGAATCGCCAGCTGCCCCGAATAGGGCAGCCCCATCCCCGCCGCATCGATGGCGGAGGTGGCAAAAATCAGTACCGGAATATAGAGCGGCAGGATCAGCAGGCTGAGCAGTACCCCCCCCTTGCGCAAACCGACCGTCAGGGCGACGCCGACCGCCCCGAGCAGGCTCAGCACGGGCGTCCCCAGCGCCAGGGTGGCGACCACCGCCAGATAAGTGTTCATGTCCAGCGACAGCAAAATGGCGAGCAGCGGAGAGATGAGCAGCAGTGGCAGGCCAGTCAGCAACCAGTGAGCGATCACTTTGGCCAGCGCCAGCAAGCCCAGCGGATGGGGCATCAGCATCATCTGCTCCAGCGCGCCGTCGCCAAAATCATCGCGAAACAGCCGCTCCAGCGACAGCATGGCCGCCAGCAGCGCAGCCACCCAGATGATGCCGGGAGCGATGCGGGCCAGCAGCTTGGGCTCGGGGCCGATCCCTAACGGAAACAAGGTGATGACGATGAGGAAAAACCAGAGCGGGTTGAGGATGTCGGAGCGCTGGCGCAGGGCCATCAGCAGCTCGCGGTGGATCAGGTGCATTACGGCGCGCAACATCAGAACTACTCCTGCAGCAAGGGCGTGAGAGAGAGGGTCTTCAACCGTCCCTGCATCAGGGTCATGTCCTGATGGGTGGTGAGGATCACCATGCCCCCTCGTTCGGCGTGGGTCAGGAACAGCCGCTCCAGCACCTTTACCCCCTGCTTGTCGATGGCGGTGAACGGCTCATCCAGGATCCAGAGTGCCGGCTTGTCGCTGAGCCACAGGCGGGCCAGCGCAACACGGCGCTGCTGGCCGGCAGAGAGCTGACCGGTGGGATTGTCTTCAAACCCGGCCAGACCGACCTGGGCCAGTACCCGCCACAGATCCACGCTGGTATCGGCCGCATGATGCAGTTTCTGGTAGAAGGCGAGGTTTTCGAGCGGTGTCAGGGCAGCCTTGACGCCAGGCTGATGACCGAGATAGAGCAGATTGGCGTGATATTCATCGCGGCAACTGCGGATATTTTCGCCATTCCAGCACACTTCACCGGCGAATGGTTGGGACAAGCCGGTCAGCAAGCGCAGCAGGCTGGTCTTCCCTACCCCGTTGGGGCCTTCAATTTGCACCAGATCACCGGGAGCCACCGCAAAGGATAGATGTTCAAACAGAGTGCGATCTTCACGCACGCAGCTCAGATTGTGAATTTGAAGCAGCATGAGGATGTAATCAGTGAAAAGAAGCGGCCTGCATATTAACACAGTATCGGGAAGCGTCTTTTCAAAGATGCCAATTATCAGCAGGATTTGTGGGGGAGATCCCGCCTTGAAGAGAGGGGAGGAAAATCAGGAAGGCGGATGCCTTCCCGAACATTCATGAGCGGCCTTTTCGCAATGAAATCAACAATTCAGCCTCGGCCTTAGGCAATTCACATTCATTCATGACCTCATCGAGGTCGGCACCGAGTTCCACCATCTTGGCGGCGCGGCTGTACAGGCGACGTTCCGGATCCTGCAGGGTCAGCTCCTGCTGGCGATCGTTGATCTGCTGCATGGCCCCTTCGACGGACTGCAGACGCTGGCCCATGCCGATGGCCCCGGTATGCAGCTCCATCATCTGCTTGCGCAGGCTCTCGAGCTGCCCTTGCAGCGTCTCCACCCTGGCCTCGGACTCTCGCTGGCCACGTCGGCTGCCAATCACCCCATACAGGGCCAGCACCAACGCCAGCAAGGACAACCCCAAGGCGGCAATTTCAATCATCAACACATTATCTTCCTATCAGAGGGAACCGATATCTTCCCACTCTTCATCGGAGAGCAGCTTGTTCAGATCGACCAGGATCAACAGCTGACCATCGCGGTTGCTGACACCCTGAATAAACTTGGCACTCTCTTCGGTACCCACCGCCGGGGCCGCGTCGATCTCGGAGGAGCGCAGATAGACCACCTCGGCCACGCTGTCGACCATGATGCCGATCACCTGCTTCTCCGCCTCGATGATGACGATGCGCGAGTTTTCACTCACATCGCCGGAGGGCAGGCCGAAACGGGAACGGGTATCGATGACGGTCACCACGTTGCCGCGCAGGTTGATGATGCCCAGTACATACTCGGGTGCACCGGGCACGGGAGCGATCTCGGTGTAGCGCAGCACCTCCTGCACCTGCATCACGTTGATGCCGTAGGTTTCATTTTCCAGCTGGAAGGTGACCCATTGCAGCACTTCATCTTCGGCCAGATTCTGTGCAATATTGCGCTTTTCTGTCATGTTTTTATTCCTTTTATGAAAACGTCTACTGGTAAAACTAGCAATAAAACAGCCCGAGTGCAGAAGTTATCAGCGACCTTCTATGTTGACCCCGCGCTCCAGCAACAGGAGCAATTCCTTCACGTGCAGCAGGGCACACATCTTCTCCTTGACCATGCCCGCCAGCCAGGGACGTTTGCCCTCCTGATGGCGCCATTTGACCTGGTCACGATGCAATAACTCCGTTCCCTTCAGATGATGGCAGGCAAGTCCCCAGGGAGATTCACCCAACATGATCAAATACTTGTAATCAGGCACTTCCAGGTGTTGGCCGGGCATGACCCACTGCGCCGTGTCCACCACGTTCATCTTCTGTTCGCGGGAAGTCATGATCCCCTTGTACCAGCCTGGCTGACCAAACAGGGTGTTCACTTCTCCCAGTTGATGAATGCCGCCAAGCTCGGTCAACGGCACCGCAAAGGTGACACCGGCGACCTCAAAGAACAGCGCCTGAAACTCCTTGCCGGTATCGATATTCTCCCAGGTGGAGGGTGCAACCTCCTCCTGTGGCGCCAGCGCAACTTCTGTCTCCGTCACCACCAGCGTGGCAGGATCCGCAGCTGCAGGCTCGGGCATCACCTCGGGCCAGACTGGCTCGACGGGCAGCAGGGCATCTTCTGCCTCAATCTGGAGCGGCTCGCTGACGACCTCTTCATGGCTCAGCGCGTCGATTTCAAACTGCACCTGACCGACCTGAGCCAGCAATTCACTCAACTGCTCCAGCCGTTGATCCGCTTCCAGATAAGGCTGCGCCACCTTATCGGCAACCGGCTGGGGCTGACGCTGCAACTGGATGACGGGGGCAGAGTCAGGCTCGTCGGACGAATCCAGCAACAGCGCATCATCCAGCAACAGGGAGTGGAAGTAATCATCCATGGCCCGAACTTGGGTGGTATCTCTCATGATGTCACCTCATGAGCACGCTGACGCTCTTGCGCATCAAGATAGTTGAGCAGGGTCTCATAGGCATAGGTGCCACGGCTGCTCGGCGAATAGATGGAGGGGGGAATGTGAAGCAAACTGGCATCCCGGAATTTGGTATCTATGGGTATGACGGCATTCCATACCGCATTGCCGTGCTGCTCCTTGATGGACTGCAGAGTCATCAACGAGGCACGGGTTCGCTTGTCAAACATGGTGGGAATGACGGTATAACGGAACTTCTCCCGTTTGGAGCGCTGCATGATTTCAAACGTCTTCATCATCCGCTCCAGCCCTTTGAGCGCCAGAAACTCGGTCTGCACCGGTACCAGGATCCGGTCACACGCCGCCAGCGCATTGACCATCATGACCCCCAAGACAGGCGGGCAGTCGATCAGCACGTAATCGTACTGATCCTGAATGCGCAGCAACGCCCGCTTGAGTACCAGCCCCATCCCTTCCCGATTGCCCATCACCCGATCCAGGGTCGCCAGGGTGATTGACGCGGGCAGCAGATGAATGTTGTCAAACTTGGTGCGCAGCGTCAGTTTATTGACGAGCTCTGCCGTTGGTTTGACCGCCTGAAACAGCTCATAAAGAGTGCCATCCAGCCGGTCGGAATCAAAATCGAGATAAGAGGTCAGGGAGGCATGAGGGTCGGTGTCAATCAACAGCACCCGCTGACCGCGCTGGGCCAGAATACCGGCCAGCGAGACCACTGTGGTGGTTTTACCGACCCCACCCTTTTGGTTGGCAACCGTCCAAACAATCACTGTATCAATCCTGCCTCGTTGTTATGCGTATGCCACCACCTGGCAGCGTGATCACCTTGACCTCTCCTGCCTCGACCGCCTGTTGCACTGCCGGCACTGGTGTCTCCGTTACAGGCTGCACCGAGGGAGTTGATACCGGTACGGGTGGCACCCAGGCGAACTTGGAAATAGCGACCACCACCTTACGATTCTGTAAGCGCCCCTGCTCGGTACTGTTATCCGTGAAGGGAGAAAACTCCCCGTAAGCTTCATAGGCCAACCGCTGCGGCGCTATCCCTTTGGTGATGAGCGCGGTGAGCACGGCTTCCGCCCTTGCCGCAGACAACGTCCAGTTGGAACGAAAAATTTCATTATTTATCTGCTGGTTATCGGTATAACCGCGCACTCTTACATAGTTATCGACCTGCTTCAGAATACTTGAAAGAGTATTTAGCACGGGATCGGCATTGGTACTCATGAAGGCGCTGCCGCTGCCGAACAACAGACCTGAGCTCAGCTCGACGGTCAACCAGTTGTCATTGAGTGTCAACTTGACTACCCCGGCATCGACCAGAGAACCCATGCTCTCCTGCAATTGCGTATCGATCTTCGCAAGAGTCATACCATCTTGCACGATGGGAACACCTGAGATGGGAGCCAAAGAGGGTGAGCGGGCTGTGGCGCTCTCCAGAACCGAGGAGGCGGC
Source organism: Aeromonas sp. V90_14 (assembly GCF_029967615.1). Classification (NCBI taxonomy): domain Bacteria; kingdom Pseudomonadati; phylum Pseudomonadota; class Gammaproteobacteria; order Aeromonadales; family Aeromonadaceae; genus Aeromonas; species Aeromonas sp. V90_14. The sequence continues at coordinate 187,165 of NZ_JASCAS010000007.1, forward strand.
AGATACCTCGTTGTTCAACAACGACTTTCCCTGCCCTTCCAGCAAACCGTCGCTGCGTGGCTGCATGACGTTGAATGCCTGGGTCATGCCATCGATGACCGCGCGATACTTGTCCTTGTTGACCAGTGCCACCGAATAGAGCACCACGAACAGGGCGAAGATCAGCGTCATGTAATCGGCGTAGGAAACCAGCCAGCGGTCGAGATGTTCCCGGCCTTGCAGATGCAAACGGTAGCGCTTGCGCATGGCTATTCTCCCTTCAGATAAGCCTTCAACCGCCGTTCAACCTGAGGACCGTTTTCGCCGTGGGCGATTGCCATCAAGCCTTCCAGCGTCATCTCCTGAAACAGGGCGTAATGATAGTGAAAAGCCCGCAACCGGTTGGCAATCGGCAGGTATAACAGGTTGGCAAAGCCAACCCCGTAAATAGTGGCGACAAACGCAACGGCGATACCGGCACCCAGCGAGGCGGGTTCTTCCAGATGAAACATGGCCTGGATAAGTCCAATCACTGCGCCAATGATACCTATGGTCGGACTGTAACCCCCCATGGCTTCAAAGACCCTGGCGGAGTGTTCGTTTCGCTCCTGCTCGATGTCAATATCCGCTTCCAGCAAGATGCGAATATCATCTATCGACACCCCGTCCACTATCATGGTGAGCCCCTGCCGGGTAAATTCGTCGCTCTCCTGATCAGCCTGGTTCTCCAGCGCCAGCAACCCTTGCTGACGTGCAAACACGGCCCAGGCTTGCAGTCGTTCAGCTTGTGCGACCAGATCCCAGGCAGGAGGTAACAGCATCCAACGGGTCTGTCTTATCGCTTCCAGTAGAAACTTGCGTGGCGTCTGCAAAATGACAGCCCCCCAGGTTCCTCCTACAACGATGACGAAAGCAGGCCCATCAAGCAGGGTGAGCAGGTTGCCGCCATGCCATAACTGGGCAATGGCGATGGCTCCCAGTGCCAGGATCAGGCCGAACATGCCCATCGTTAGCGGCCCAGCTCAACCAGGATTCGTTGTGCAACCCGATCAAGCGGCAGTGATTCCGTGGCGATGCCGGCTTTGGCAACCGCTTGCGGCATGCCATATACCACGCAGGAGGCTTCATCCTGTGCCCAGATGGTAGAGCCCTGCTCCTTGAGCAGACGCGCACCATCCCGACCATCCGCCCCCATCCCGGTCAACACGATGGCAAGCACCTTGTCGGCATAGGTTTTGGCAGCTGACGCAAAGGTGATGTCGACGCACGGTTTATAATTCACCTTGTCATTGCCATCGACAATCCGGATACGGGCCCCCGCACCACGCCCCTCCAGCAGCATCTGCTTGCCGCCCGGAGCCAGGTAGGCATGGCCAGGTTTGAGCACATCGCCATCTTCCGCTTCCTTGACTCCGATCTGGCACAGACCATTGAGTCGAGCGGCAAACGCGGCGGTAAAGGTCGCCGGCATATGCTGGATCAACAAGATGGGATGAGGGAAATCACCGGGTAATTTGGTCAACACGTTCTGCAGCGCAACCGGGCCACCCGTCGAGGTACCGATGGCCACCAGCTGATAACTCTTGCCACTGCGTTTGAAGGCTGCTGCAGGCATGGCTCGCGGCGGCTCGGCCTGACGCTCTGCTGGCCGGGCGATTGGGCTGCCTAGCGGGGAACGGGCAGCGGGTTCAGGCGCTTTCGGACGAGCAGGTGCTGCCATCAGGAAACGCTTGCGAGAAATCTCCTTGACTCGCTGCTGCAACAGGCGAACGGCCTCATCCTTGTCACGGGCGATATCTTCAAATTTCTTGGGCAGGAAATCGAGCGCCCCGGCATCCAGCGCATCCAGCGTCGCCTTGGCCCCTTCATGAGTCAAAGAGGAGAACATCAGGATCGGAGTCGGACACTTGGCCATGATCTCGCGTACGGCACTGATGCCATCCATCACGGGCATCTCGATGTCCATGGTGATCACATCCGGGCGCAGCTGGATCGCCTTGTCCACGGCCTCACGTCCATTTTGAGCCGTATCGATCACCGTCAGCATGGGATCCTGAGTGATGATCTCGCTGACCCGACGACGGAAGAAGCTCGAATCATCGACAACTAATACCTTGACTGCCATTGTTATTTTTCTAACTCCTTGGGCCTGGGCTATCAATGTCTACGGGCATACGCCTTGAGCAGACTCGGCACATCCAGAATGAGTGCAATACCGCCATCGCTGGTGATGGTGGCTCCCGCCATGCCTGGGGTACCTTGCAACAGGCTGTCCAGCGGCTTGATCACCACTTCTTCCTGGCCAATCAGGTTATCCACGACAAAACCGATCTGCTGCGTGCCAATCTGCACGATGACCACATGACCCGTATCCTGCCGTGACTTCTTCTGTTTTCCTCTGACCAGCCAGTTGTACAGATAGAAGAGCGGGATGGCTTTTTCGCGCACTATGATGGTGAGCTGTCCATCCACCATGTTGGCCTTCTTGAGATCCAGGTGGAAAATCTCGTTCACGCAGCCCAGCGGCAACGCGAAGGTCTGTTCACCCACTTCCACCATCAGGGTCGGCAGAATGGCCAGGGTCAGCGGCACCTTGATTTCAAGACGGGTGCCCTTGCCCCAGGTCGAATCGATATGCACCGAGCCATTGAGGCTGACGATACTGGTCTTCACCACGTCCATCCCGACACCACGGCCGGAGATATCCGAAATCTCGGACTTGGTAGAGAAACCTGGGGCGAAGATCAGGTTGTAGGCATCGTTGTCGCTCATCCGCGCCGCCGTATCGGCATCCAGCACACCACGGCTGATGGCGATGGACTTGAGCTTCTCAGGATCCATGCCGGCACCATCATCTTCGATGCACAGCAAGATATGATCGCCCTGCTGGGAAGCGCTCAGGGTAATGGTGCCCTGCCGTGGCTTGCCTGCTTTCTCACGGACATCCGGCATTTCAACCCCATGGTCACAGGAGTTGCGCACCAGGTGAACCAGCGGGTCAGCCAGCGCTTCAACCAGGTTCTTGTCCAGATCCGTCTCTTCCCCGACCATCACCAGCTCAATTTCTTTCTTGAGGGTACGAGCCAGATCACGAACGACGCGCGGGAAGCGACCAAACACTTTCTTGATGGGCTGCATGCGGGTTTTCATCACCGCACCCTGCAGATCTGCCGTCACCACATCCAGGTTGGCAACCGCTTTTGACATGTCTTCATCGTTGCTGGCAATACCAAGGCTGACCAGACGGTTGCGCACCAATACCAGCTCACCCACCATGTTCATGATGACGTCCAGCGTCTTGGTATCCACCCGAACGGTGGTATCGCTCTGCACTGCGTTGTCAGCAGGAGCAGGGGCCGGTTGCTTGGCTGGCGCAGGGGCTGGTGCCGGTTTTGCCGGTGCAGCAGCCGGTTTGGCGGCGACCGGTGCCGGGGCTGGCTTGGCTGCCGGAGCTGGCGTGGCGGCAGCGGGTGCTACCGCGGCCTGTACAGGCGCGGCTGGCGGCGGCGTAATACTGGTTTGCGGCCCCTGGCCACGACCGTGCAGTTCATCCAGCAGTCGCTCGAATTCATCGTCATCGATCAGTTCATCAACTTCTTTTTGTACTGATTTCAATGGATTGCTATCAGGTGCTCCGCCATGTTGGCCCTGACCATGCAACTGATCGAGCAGGGCCTCGAACTCATCGTCGGTAATATCTCCGGAGCTTGCCACCACCGGGCTAGCGGCAGCAGTTGGTGCGCCTCCCACCCCATGCAGTTCATCGAGCAGGCGTTCGAACTCATCGGCGGAGATCTCGTCGATGGATCCCCCACCGCTGACTACGGAAGACGCGGGGCCGGGATCGGCGACAGGTTCCGGAATGGCTGCGGCTACCTCGACCACCTCTTCAACGGCAGGAGCCATCTCTTCGGATGCAGCATTGCCACCCGCAGAGGCGGTCAACAACTGCTCTTCCCCTTCAGGCTTGCAGAGCTCATGCAGGTCGTGCAGGATTTCAGCGGAAGCCGGGCTTGGTGGTTCGCGATTCTGCACCTGGGCAAACATCACATTGATGGCATCCAGCGCCTGCAAAATGACATCCATCAACTCGGCGGTAACGGTCCGCTTGCCATTGCGCAAGATATCGAACACGTTCTCGGCACCGTGACAAACATCCACCAACTCGGTCAGCGAGAGAAAGCCGGCACCGCCTTTGACGGTATGGAAGCCGCGAAATATGGCATTCAACAGATTCTTGTCATCGGGTCGCTTTTCCAAGTCGACCAGTTGTTCAGACAACTGTTCCAATATTTCGGATGCTTCGACCAAAAAGTCTTGCAGTATGTCTTCATCAACTTCGAAGGCCATGCGTCACTCCATTAAAATCCCAGGCTAGACAGCAGATCGTCCACATCATCCTGACCATTGACCACATCGGAACGAGTCTCAGGGTTCATGATGGGGCCTTCAGCTTCAATCCCGCTTACAGGAAGGCTGCGAGAAGAATGCTCAGCAGATGCCTCACCAAACATAGTCAGCATTTCTATTAATTTAGTTTCAACTTCCTGAACCAACTTGATGACCTTGCGGATCATCTGGCCGGTCAAATCCTGAAAATCTTGCGCCATCAGGATTTCTGTCAGCAGTTGCCGTAATTTATCGGCATCAGATTCAGAAGCCTTAATGAAATCATCCAGTTGGTGACATAAAGACTTGAACTGCCCAACACTCATCTCTCTGCTCATCAGGGCATTCCAGTTGGGCAGAACAAGCTGAATATTGTCATTGAGTCGATCGGCAATCGGTAGACTGGCTTCCACGGCATCCATGGTGCGATTGGCAGCCTTGTCCGTCATGTCGATGACATAACTGAGTCGCTCCCGCGCATCGGGAATTTCATGGGTGGCCAGATCGGGGATCCGGGGATCTAACCGAAAATCTTGTAGGGAATCATGCAGTTGTCGGGTCAACTGACCCACTTTGTCAAACAGGGCCGCCGCATTGGGAGCACACGCATCGGCGATGAGAGTGTCGGCCTGTTCAAATTCACCTTGCTCAAGATGGGCAACAAGCATCCTTGCCTGATCGAGCGAAATCATTGCACTCGTTTTGGCCTTCATCCCTGCTGCTCCTTAGCCGATTCGTTCAAAGATTTTGTCGAGTTTCTCTTTGAGCGTTGCAGCAGTGAAAGGCTTGACGATATAACCATTGACGCCCGCCTGGGCAGCTTCAATGATCTGCTCGCGTTTCGCTTCGGCAGTCACCATCAGTACCGGCAGGTGTTTGAGTTTGTCATCGACGCGAATAGCCTTGAGCAGGTCGATGCCTTGCATGCCCGGCATGTTCCAGTCGGTCACGACAAATTGAAAATCACCATTTTTCAACATTGGCAAGGCCGTGTTGCCATCGTCTGCTTCGTGGGTGTTGTTGAATCCCAAGTCACGCAGCAAGTTCTTGATAATCCGGCGCATCGTTGAAAAATCGTCAACAATGAGGATTTTCATGTTCTTGTCCAAAATTCCCTCCTAAATAGCCGCCAGAGCGGCTCACTTACATGATGCAGATCGCAGGTTTTGTTTTGCGGATTATGCCTTAGAGTTTTGTTTCAGTGTAGCCAGTACAAACACTTATACATGCCAATCTCTTAAACGCGCGCGTAATCTGTGCATCGCCTGACTGTGTATCTGGCTCACGCGAGACTCGCTGACGTTCAATACCTCGCCTATTTCACGCAAGTTCAGTTCTTCATCGTAGTAAAGGGAGAGCACCAGCGCTTCCCGCTCCGGCAGGCGGCCGATGTGTTCGGCCAGCGCCCCTTGAAAACGCTCGGCGGCCAGTTCATCAAACCCGTTGCTGCCCGGCTCGTCATCGGGGTGGCCAATGACATCCTCGCTGACGCCAAGATCTTCGATGCCGATGATCTTGCCGCAGGAGACATCCTGCAACATGGTGTGATACTCACCAAGGCTGACCCCCATCTGGGCAGCGACTTCGCTATCGCGAGCATCACGGCCATGGGCTTGTTCAACATTTTCGATGGCTTCGGCGATGGTGCGGCTGTTGCGGTGTACCGAACGCGGCACCCAGTCACCCCGCCGGATCTCGTCGAGCATGGAACCGCGGATACGGATCCCTGCGTAGGTTTCAAAGCTCGCCCCCTTGCTGCCGTCAAAATTGCGGGAGGCTTCGAGCAATCCAATCATACCTGCCTGGATCAGGTCATCCAGCAAGACACTGCTTGGCAGGCGAGCCAACAAATGCTGGGCGATCCGTTTCACCAGCGGAGCATGACGCTCGACCAGCACATAGGAATCCTGATGACGCAAGTACGCTTGGGCTTTATTCACGGGAACCTTCCTGTGCTATGACCGGCTTTTGCAGCAAATTTTCCAGGAAAAATTCGAGATGACCACCGGGTTGGTTAGGAATGGGCCAGCTTGCCGCCTTGTTGGCCAGCGCTCTGAACGCCAGCGCGGCCGGGGACTTGGGAAAGGCTTCGACAATCAGCTTCTGCTTGCGCACGGCGGCTCGCAGATTGGTGTCGTAGGGGACGCAGGCAACCAGCTCCAGCGAGGTATCCAGGAAACGGTCGGTGACCCGGGTCAGCTTGGCGTAGAGTTCCTGCCCTTCGCGCAAGGAGCGAACCATGTTGGCCACCACCTTGAAGCGGAAGACACCGTGCTCCTTGGAGAGGATCTTGATGAGGGCGTAGGCATCCGTGATGGAGGTCGGTTCATCGCACACCACCACCATGATGTCCTGGGCCGCACGGGTGAAGCTCAGCACCATGTCGGAGATGCCGGCCGCCGTATCCACCAGTAGGATGTCGACCTGGGTCTTCATCTCGCTGAAAGCGCGGATAAGCTCGGCGTGTTGCACCGGCGAGAGCTCGACCATGGACTGGGTACCCGAGGTGGCCGGCACTATCATCATGCCGTACGGGCCCTCGACGATGATGTCGTCAATGGTGCATTCGCCGGCCAACACGTGGGACAGGTTGCGATGCACCCGCAGCCCCAGCATGACGTCCACGTTGGCCAGGCCAAGGTCGGCGTCCAGTACCATCACACGTTTGCCCTGGGCGGCCATGGCTCCCGCCACGTTCAGGGTCACGTTGGTCTTGCCGACGCCCCCCTTGCCACCAGACACGGCGATCACTTTTACTCGATTGTTTTGACGCATTTTGCGCAGACCACTCGCCTGATCCATATACATGTTACTCATAAAACTCCGAATCTTCGGCCTCGCCAAAGCCTGTGCCCCAGAAATAGGGTTCTTCTGTTTCCCGCTCCAGCGAGCCCATGGCAGCTCCGACGAGCTGTGCCGCATTGGCGACCTGAATATCTTCCGGAACCCTTTGTCCATCAGTGATATAGCTGATGGGCAATGCATTCTGGATACACACGTTAATCACTTCGCCCAGATTCAGACTCTCATCCAATTTGGTAAGTATGCAGCCGCTCAATGGAATGCGCCGGAAATGGTCCACCGCTTCCTGCATCACCCGACGCTGGGAAGTGGCCGACATCACCAGGTAGCTGCGGATGCGTACCTTGGCATTCTTGACCAAGGTATCGAGCTGCTCGGTCAGCCGGATATCCCGCTGCCCCACTCCGGCAGTATCGATGAGCACCAGCCGGCGGTGGCGGAACTGATAGAGCGCATTGGCCAGCTCCTCGGCATCCCGCACCTGCCGCACCGGGCAGCCCATAATGCGACCATAGGTCTGCAACTGCTCATGGGCACCGATCCGGTAGTTGTCGGTGGTGATGAGCGCCACCTGCTCGGCGCCATACTTCATGGCAAACCGCGCCGCCAGCTTGGCGATGGTGGTGGTCTTGCCCACCCCGGTCGGCCCGAGCAGGGCAACCGCCCCACCCTGCCGCAGAATTTCGTCTTCGCTAATCTTGAGCTGGGCCGTCAACACCTCGGCCAACTGGGCCATGGCCTGATGAATGGACATATCCTCGGGGATAAGGCCAGCCAGCTGATCGGCAAAGGCATCGTCAAACCCTATCTTCTTGAGCTCCTTGATGAGCAGGGCACGCATCGGCTCGCGGCGCTCCACCTCCTGCCACATCAAGCCGGAGATCTGGTGCTCCAGCAGCTTGCGGATGCTGGCCATCTCCTTGCGCATCCCCTCCATCTCCTGATCCCGCTGGGGGGATTGAGGAGCACGGCCGGGCGCGGCGGCTCTCGTCTTCGGTTTGGCAGGCTCGGGAGCCGCTCCCCACTGCCCCTGCTCGGCCAGAGTACGGGGCGCACCGCTGGCAGCAGCCGACGGGGCGCCGTTCAGGCCCGCCTGACCATTCTGGGCCGGGTTCAGCTTCTGCTGGCGGGCCAGCAAGGCGGCCAGGGTGTCGGCATAATGTTCGTTCTGCTCCTGGGCCGGACTCGGTGCAGGGCGGGTCATCTGCCGTCCGGCAGACGAGATATTGACGCTCTCATCGTTCAACTGACGGCGAACCGGCGCATCTTTGGGTCCCGGAACCTGGGATTGATAATCGACAGCGGCGACTATCTCCACCCCACCGGTGACCTTCTTGTTGGACATGATGACGGCATCGGGCCCGAGAGTCTCCTTGACCTCGGCCAGAGCCGTTCGCATGTCCTTGGCAAAAAACCGCTTAATCTTCACCCGTCATCTCCGCTAACTAGTTCTGCCCTACCGCACTGACGATGCGGATTTGCTTGTCATCAGGCACTTCCTGATAAGACAGAACGCGCAATCCAGGAATGGCATTCTTGACAAATTTCGCCAGGGTATTGCGCAGTATCCCTGATGTCAGAAGCACGGCCGGTTGGCCTTCCAGTTCTTGTCGTTGAGTGGCTTCCACCAGCGAGCGTTGCATCCGCTCCGCCAGACCCGGCTCGATGCCGGCGCCATCACCACCCCCTGCCTGTAGGGATTGATGCAATATACGTTCCAATTCCGGTGCCAAGGTGATCACCGGCAGTTCGGGATCCGGGCCGGCAATCTCCTGCACGATCAGCCGGCGCAGGGCGATACGGCAGGCCGCCGTCAGCACTTCCGGATCCTGGCTGCGCGGGGCATATTCCACCAGGGTCTGCAGGATAGTGCGCATATCGCGGATTGGCACGCCTTCATTGAGCAAATTCTGCAACACCTTCACCAGGTTACCCATGGTGATGACCTCAGGAACCAACCCTTCCACCAGCTTGTTCTGGTGCTTCCCAATCATGTCGAGCAACTGTTGTACTTCGTCATGGCCCAGCAGCAAGGCGGCATGGTTGGAGAGGATCTGGCTCAGGTGAGTGGCCACCACGGTCGCGGTATCCACCACTGTGTAGCCAAGGGTCTGCGCCTGGGAGACCTGCTCCTTGGCAACCCACACCGCCTCCAGTCCGAAAGCGGGATCCCGGGTCGCAACCCCCTGGATCTGGCCGAACACCTGGCCCGGATTGATGGCCATTTCCTTATCATGGTAAACATTGGCCTCGCCGGTACTGACTCCCATCAAGGTGATGCGATATTGGTTCGGGGCGAGATCCAGGTTGTCGCGAATATGCACCGCAGGCACCAGAAAACCCAGCTCCTGGGAGAGCTTCTTGCGCACCCCCTTGATCCGGTTGAGCAGCTCGCCGCCCTGGTTGCGATCCACCAGCGGGATGAGTTGATAGCCCACCTCCAGCCCGATGATGTCCACCGGCATCACGTCGTCCCAGCTCAGGTCTTTCTGCTCGTGGGTCTGCTCCGTGCTCGCCGGCATCAGCTCGCCCTTGGCCGCCTTGGCCGCCAGCTGTTTCTCGCGGCGCAGCAGCCACCAGGCACCGGCGGCGGCGATGGCCCCCAGACTCAGGAACGCCAGATGGGGCATGCCGGGCACGCTGCCCATCATCAGCAGGATACCGGCCGAGATGATCAGGGCTTTGGGATTGTCGAACAACTGCCCCAGCACCGCGGTGCCCATGTCCTGATCCGTGTTCTGGCGGGTCACTATGATGGCAGCAGCGATGGAGAGCAGCAGCGACGGGATCTGGGCCACCAGACCGTCACCGATGGCGAGCAGGGTATAGATCTGGGCCGCTTCGCCGAAGGTGAGCTGGTGCTGCACCATGCCGATGATGAAGCCGCCCAGGATGTTGATGAAGAGGATCATGATCCCTGCCACCGCATCCCCTTTCACGAACTTCGAGGCACCGTCCATGGAGCCGTAGAAGTCGGCTTCCTGGGTCACGTCCTGGCGGCGCTTCTTGGCCTCTTCCTGATTGATGAGGCCGGCGTTCAAGTCCGCATCGATGGCCATCTGTTTGCCGGGCATGGCATCCAGGGTGAAGCGGGCGCTGACTTCTGAGATCCGGCCCGCCCCCTTGGTGACCACCACGAAGTTGATGATCATCAGGATCATGAAGACGATGATACCGACCGTGTAGTTGCCGCCGATCACCACGTTGCCAAAGGCTTCGATCACGTGGCCGGCCGCCGCACTGCCGTTGTGGCCTTCCAGCAGCACCACCCGGGTAGAGGCGACGTTGAGCGCCAGCCGCAGCAGGGTCGCTATCAGCAGCACAGTCGGGAAGGCGGCAAATTCGAGCGGGCGGCGGGTGTAGACGGCCACCAGCAGTACCACGATGGAGAGCGCGATGTTGAAGGAAAACAGGATATCCAGCATCAGCGGCGGAATGGGCAGCACCACCATGCCAAGAGAGGCCAGCACCAGCAGCGGCGTCCCCAGGCCCTTGGTCAACAGCCACTTGTACTCTTTGATTCGGCCCAATGATGCCTGGAGTTTCATCGTTTTTCTCAATCTCAAACCGCTGATGCCAGATTAAAGCAAACATCAAGCCAATAATACAAGATATTGAAATACAATGATTTTATTTTGACTGTGTCAGAAGTTTGTCATTTGCGGAATTCGGTTGGAATGGGCAGATCCTTGGCCAGCGGATTGGGACGGCGACCACGGCCACGGCGGAACTTCTTGAGCTGATAGACATAGGCCAGCACCTGGGCCACGGCGGCAAACAGCCCTTCCGGGATCTCGTGACCAATCTCGGTGGCGTGGTAGATGGCGCGGGTCAACGCCGGGGATGGCATCACCGGGATCTCGTACTCCCTGGCTATCTCTCTGATCTTCATCGCGATTTCATCGGTGCCCTTGGCCACGACCTTGGGCGCGCTACCCGGCTTGGCCGTATCGTACTTGAGTGCCACCGAGTAGTGCGTCGGGTTGGTGATCACCACGTCCGCCTTGGGCACATCCCCCATCATGCGGCGCATCGCCATCTCCATCTGCAAGCGGCGGATCCGCCCCTTCACCTCGGGTTTGCCTTCGCTGTCCTTGAACTCGTCCTTGACCTCCTGCTTGGTCATCTTGAGCTGGCGCATGTGGTTCCACTGCTGGAACGGCACGTCGATGGCCACGATGGGAATGAGGGCACAGCAGAGAATGATCAGCATCCACAGCAGCAGATCCAGCGCGTCTATGATGCCGCCCGGGTAGCCCTCGAGGGAGAGATTGAGCAGATGGTTGAACTGGCTGGAGAGCATCCACCAGGCGAACAGGGTGATGAACACCACCTTGGCGATGGACTTGACCAGCTCGACCAGGGATTGTACCCCGAACATCCGCTTGATGCCGTTGAGCGGGCTCAGCTTGCTCCACTTGGGCAGCATGGCCTCGGAGGAGAAGTTCATCCCCCCCATCAGGGTGTTGCCGACGAAGGCGGCGATGGCCACCAGCATGAACAGCAGACCGAGTGGGTGCAGCAGCTCGCGCAGCAAGGCCGGCAGCATGGTCATCATGGCATTGGGATCGAACGCCTGCTCCCGATCCAGGGTAAAGCCCATGGTGAGCACCTTGACCATGGCACCGGCCAGGCTCTCCTTGACCATCAGCAGGCCAAACACGGCCGCCAGCAGGACGCTGGCGGTACCCAGCTCCTTGGATCGTGCAATCTGCCCTTTATCACGGGCTTGTTGCAGTCGTTTGCCCGTGGGTTGTTCGGTACGTTCCTGATCGGTATCAGCCATGCTGACCCCCGCACAGGTCGAGGCAATCAGGCATCAAAGCCGCCTGAGCGCCGTTGTTCAGTAGCACCATGCCAACGGTGCAGATCCAGGAGATCCATCCCAGGCAATGGAGCCCCCAGCCTGCCGCCTGCATCTTACTGGCCCCCCAGACACTGGGTGCCGATGAGGGTGCAACTGGTCTCCTGCACCCGCTCCCACATGCTGTCGAAATGGCCGAGGAAGCCACCGATGGTGAGCCAGAGGATCAACAGGCCCGACATCATGCTGACCGCAAAGCCGATGCTGAAGATGTTGAGCTGGGGTGCGGCACGGGTCATGACGCCGAAGGCAAAGTTGATGAGCAGCAGGGCGACGATGGCGGAGAGCGCCATCACCAGCGAGGCCTGATACATGACCCCGAGAAAACCGATCAGATCGCGAATGGAAGGCAGGCTGAGGCCGCTGTCCGACACCGGCAGGGTATCAAAGCTCAGCACCACCATGCGCAGCATGATGAGGTGGCCGTCCACCGCCAGAAACACCAGGGTCGCCAGCATCAGGTAGAACTGGCCCACCACCGGTGCCGATTGGCCGTTCATGGGATCCACCAGGGTAGCGAAACCCAGGCTGGTCTGCATGGCGATGATCTGGCCGGCCATCACGAAGCTCTCCATCAGGAACTGGGTCATGAGGCCGAGCGCGACCCCGATGAGCAACTGCTGGCCCAGCACCAGAAAACTGCCGACCGAGAACAGCTCGATCTTGGGCATGGGAGGAAGCAAAGGGGCAATCATCAGGGTCAGCGCCAGCGCCAGGCTGATGCGCACGCGAGCCGGTGTCAGCCGGCTGCCAAACACCGCCATCACCATCAGCAGCCCGCTCACCCGCGCCAACGGCCAGACGATGGAAGACAACCACTCCATGATGAGAGCGGTGGTGTAGATCATCCCGGCACCTTGCGGGCCATCGAGGCCGGCAACGAGCGCAGAAGGCCGCTCTGCTCGAGCGGGCCCCTCATCCCACCACCTCCGGAATTTGGCTCACCATCAGCAGGAAGAAGTCCATCAAACTCTGCAAGCCCCAGTGCGCCCCCGCCCCCAGTGCAAACAGGGTGACGATGAGGCGGGGCAGAAAGCTCAAGGTCTGTTCGTTGATGGAGGTGGCCGCCTGGAAGATGGCCACCACCAGGCCGATGGCAAGGCTCGGCAGGATCACGGCGCTAACCATGATGGTGACCAGCCAGAGCGCCTCGCGAAACACGTCGATAAAGGTTTCAGGACTCATGCCATTCGCTCCTTGCGTTGCTCGCCTTTAACCACCGGCACCCAGCCCGAAGCTGTTGGCCAGGGATCCCAGGATCAGGTTCCAGCCATCCACCATGACGAACAACATCAGCTTGAATGGCAGGGAGACCAGCATCGGCGACAACATCATCATCCCCATCGCCATCAGGATACTGGCCACCACCAGGTCTATCACCAGGAACGGCAGAAACAGCATGAAGCCTATCTGGAACGCGGTCTTGAGCTCGCTGGTGACAAACGCCGGGATCAGCACCCGCAGCGGCACGTCGGCGGGCTTGTCCACCTGCACGTTCGCTATCTCCATGAAGGTGTTGAGATCCTTGATCCGGGTCTGGGCCAGCATGAACTGGTGGATGGGCAGCTCGGCCTTCTCCAGCGCCTCCTTGGCCTGGATGGTCTCGGCCAGATAGGGTTGCAACGCCTCGTTGTTGATGCGATCCAGCACCGGCGACATGATGAAGAACGACATGAACAAGGCGATGCCGATCAACACCTGGTTGGAGGGGCTCTGCTGCAGGCCGATGGCCTGGCGCAGGATGCCGAGCACTATGATGATGCGGGTAAAGGAGGTCATCATGATGACCATGGCCGGCAGGAAGGAGAGCGCCGTCATCAGCGCCAGCACCTGCAGGGTCAGGCTGTATTCCTGGCTGCCGTCCGCCATGGTCTTGATGGTGACTGCCGACATGCCGTCCTGGGCCAGCGCCAGCGGCGAGCAGAGGATCAGGAGGGATAACAGGCCGACCAGCAGCCCACCGTGCGGCCGTGAGCCGTTAGCTTTTTTCATGCTTGCCCATCAATTTGCCAAGCTGCTGGGAGAACGCCTGGGGCTGGCTCTCGTCCAGCGGCTCTTCCAGGCGATAGAGAAAGTTGACCTGCTGCGGCGTCACCCCAAGCAACAGTTGCTGTTCGCCTACCTTGACCACCAGCAGCTTCTCCTTGTAGCCCACCGGCAGGCTGGCGATGACCCTCATCTGACCGCCCCCCATGGCGGTGGCAATCTTGCTCTTCTTGAGCAGGAAACCGAGTACCAGGATGAGGCCGATGACCATCAGGCTGGAGAGCAGCCAGGAGGTGAGGCTGGGCGGATTGGCGCCCGCACCGGGTTCGGCCAGTGCGGGGAGGGACAACAGCAGTAACGGGAACGCGCGGATCATTTGAGTTTCTTGATCCTTTCGATTTGACTGATGACGTCAGTCAGCCGGATGCCGAACTTGTCGTTCACCACCACCACCTCGCCATGGGCGATCAGGGTGCCGTTGACCAGTACGTCGAGCGGCTCGCCCGCCACCCGATCCAGCTCCACTACCGAGCCCTGGTTGAGCTGCAGCAGGTTGCGGATGCTGATCTGGCTGCGGCCCACTTCCATGGCGATGGTCACCGGAATATCCAGAATGGTATCCAGCTTGCGCCGCTCCTCGGCACTGATGGGGGCATCATCCTTGAGCTCTTCGAGGGGAGCGGGCTTGGCTTCAGCAGTCACCTGCTCTTCCAGCGCGGCTGCCCAGGCGTCCGCCATCAGATCCTCTTCATCAGTTCCGCTCATCTTGAATTCCTTATGCTGCTTTCTTGACGGCCTGCCAGCGCAGAACGCCGTTTATCGTTGTTGATCTTCGATGCTGCGCTCGAGCTCTTCCAGCTCGGCCTCGCCATCGATGCGTACACCGCCCCGGGTCACCAGATGCATCTCGGTCTTGACCCCTTCCGGGCGCTTGAGTTTGTCGGTGATCTTGAGCGCCACATTGTCCTTGGTCCGCCCCATCTTGGCATGGAAGGTGGGCAAGTCCTCCACGAACACCAGCAGGTTTTCCGGCATCTCCACCGGGATGATGTCGCCGGGCTGCAGCTCCATCAGCTCGCGCAGGGTGAGCTCGGTTTCCAGCAACTTGGCCCGCAGCTCCACCTTGACGTCCATGATCTCGTCGCGCAGCGCCTTGCTCCAGCGCACGTCGGTGTCACCCTTGTCGCTCTGCACGCCGGCATCCAGCAGCTCGCGGATGGGCTCCAGCATGGAGTAGGGCATGGCCACGTGAAAGTCACCGCCACCACCATCCAGCTCGATGTGGAACGAGCTGACCACGATCACCTCGGTGGGGCTGACGATGTTGGCCATGGCCGGGTTCACCTCGGAGTCGAGGTACTCGAAGCCCACGTCCATCACCGGCGCCCAGGCGTCCTTGTAATCCTCGAATACCAGCTTGAGCAGCATCTGGATGATGCGCCGCTCGGTGGGAGTGAACTCGCGCCCCTCGATCTTGGCGTGGTAGCGACCGTCGCCACCGAAGAAGTTCTCCACCAGGATGAAGACCAGTCGCGCCTCCATGGTGATGAGCGCCGTCCCCTTGAGCGGACGGAAGCGCACCATGTTCAGGCTGGTCGGCACGAACAGGGTGTGCACGTACTCGCCAAACTTGAGCATCTGCACGCCGTTGATGGAGACCTCGGCGGTGCGGCGCATCATGTTGAACAGGCTGATCCGCATGTGGCGGGCGAAACGCTCGTTCACCAGCTCCAGGGTCGGCATGCGACCACGGACGATGCGGTCCTGGGAGGAGAAGTCGAACTGGGCGACGCCGGGATCCCCCGCCGCGCCTATCTCTTCCTCTTCGACATCATCGACCCCGTGCAAGAGGGCATCAATTTCGTCCTGACTTAACAGATCGCTCACGCTTCACCCTTATTGCATGACAAAGCCGGTAAACAGCACTTGTTCGATAACGGGGGAAGAGACCAGGTCATTGAGCACCCGACGGCACTCTTCCAGTGAATCCTTGCGCAGCTTCTCCTTGCCCTCGAAGGTCATCAGCTGCTCGCTGGTGGCCGCACTGAAGACCCGCAGCAGGGTGCCTTCGATGAGGGGGATATTCTGCTTGGCCAGCGTCTCGTCGGCGGTACCGCGCACCATCAGCTGGATCTTGATCTGCACCAGCCGGTCGCGCTGACCACCGGAGACGTTGAACACGAAGGGGCGCGGCATGCCCACGTAGAGCGAAGGCTGGGGTGCCGCCTCCTTGGGCTTGGCATCCTTGCCCTCCCCCGCGGCTTCGGCCGCCGGTTTGTCGCCGCCGGACAGCATGAACCAGGCGCCGGCCCCGCCGCCACCCAGCACAATCACGGCCAGGGCGATAATCATGATCAGCTTCTTTTTCTTGCCTGCCGCCGGATCTTTCAGCGTCAGTTCGTTATCGTCTGCCATCCCTTGTCCACCCTAGTCTCAAACTTGTTCGATATCATAAACTTACTCGGGCTGGCATCAAGCATAGAAATCAATTCCGCTGTCGTTTGTCGATTCCGTCGACAAACGCATGCCGGCGCCCGTGACCTCTGCCTCAGTTTGGCCTGTTTCGGCAAAAGATCCGCTGCCTTTTTGGCCTTGCTGGCCCTGACCGGCAAACGCCGACTGACCCTGTGACTGCTGCTGCGGCTGTTGTTGCACCAGGGTCTGGCCCAGCTGGATGCCCTGCCCGGCCAGCATATCACGCAGCCTGGGCATGGCCTGCTCCAGCATTTCCCGGGTCTGGCCGTGCTGCACCACGAAATGGACGTTGGCCTGGCTGTCTGCCCCCATCTGGATCTGGATCTTCATCTTGCCAAGGCCGAGGGGATCGAGCTGGATCTCCGCCTGCTGCAGCTTGTCCGCCAGCATCAGGTTGACCTTCTGGTGCAACTGGGCCGGCGCCTCCGGATCGGCCAGCTTGAGGTGGGGCAGGTTGGCGGGCTCGCGCCGCGCGGCTGCTTCGGTAGCCGCCGGCCGGTTGTCATGCCCCACTGCCTGGGGCTGGCTGTTCTGCTGGACCTGCTGGCTGCGGCTGCTCTCCGGGGTGGTGGTCGTCTCGCTGCTCTCCTGGGCGCCGCCGCGAGCCAGCTCTGCCACCTTCTGCTTCACGTCGACTTTCACCTCGCTGCGGGCCCTGGGGGCTTCGCTGCGCTCGGTGGCTTCCATCTGCTTGAGCCCGGCTGACAGGCTGGCCAAGGACGCTTGCGGGCCCTGCGGCTCGCTGCTGGCGAGCACCTGTTGCGGCGCCACCAGCACGGGTTCGCTGGCGGGGGCAGTGGCCGGCGCCGGTGCACCGCTGCTGGCGGCAGGAGCAGGCTGACCCTCGGCCTTGGCGGCCACCGCCTTGGACTGCCCATCCACATCGGCGGCGGTCTGCGTTGGCGCCTTGTCAGCAGCGCCGTTGCTCGAGCCGCCATCGGTGCGGGTCACCCCCTCTTCAAACGCTCTGGCGGCGCCGGGCTGAGTGGCCACGGCCTTGTGGGTGGCCTGCAGCGGAGCGGTTTTTACCGGCTCTTCCTTGCCCGCCATGGGCGGCACCACAGGCTTGGCCCCCTTGTCGGCGCCCTCCAGCTGGATCTTGGTGTCATTCTCACCCTGTTCGCTTAACGCGGCGGCAGGCACCTTGCTCAACAAGGCCGCCCGCTCGGCGGCGGAGAGCTCGCTTTTGCTCCCCTTGGTCTCTTTGCCATTGTTATCGGTAGGTTGGTCGGCATTGGCGCCGCTCTCCTTGCCGCTTTCCTCTTTTCCGGTTTCCTGCAGCTGAGCCGCCAGGGCGGCGTCATCCGTCGTGACGGCATCTGGCTGCGCGGCTTTCGCATCAACCGGCACTCTGGTTTCGCCCGTGAGCAAGCTGGCAGTCTGGCGGGCCAGCGCGGCGGCACTGGTCATCGCCCCCTGTTTATCGCTGCTGCCGGCGAGCGGCTGGGTGAGGGTGGCCGCTGCCTCGGTTGACTCGGCGTCCGCGTCTGCCTGCGGCAACATCTTGCCGTCCGTCTCGACGACGGGCGCCGTGGCGACCAGATTGATGGCCGGCGGGGCGACCAGGGAGGTGTCCTGTTTGAGGGCATCCTGCAGACGCTGCAAGAAATCGTTGGGGGCGAGAGCGGGGTCGGGCTCACTCCCCTTCTGTGGTTTGTCGTCGGCACTACCGGCCTCTTCGGCCTCATTTGCCAAAGATTTGGCAGCCTCGCCCTTGGCGGTGGACACCGGCTTGTTGCTGTCCGCTGCACCAACATTCCCCTGCTCGGCGCCGGGCCGCGCCGGAGCCTTGCTATCAGCGTTGGGGGCCTTGCCATCGGCTTTGGCATTGACCTTGTCAGCCTGCTGCACCCGGTTCATCACCTCAGAAAAGCCGACCTTGCCGTCGCTCTGCTGGGCCCCTTCACCGCCATCCTGGCTCGCCGTCAGCACAGCGCTCTTGTCGGCAGCGGCAGCGGTCAGTGCGGCGGGAGAATTGGTTAACAGTGTCTGCATCATGGTGAAGATTCCTGGCGACATTCGGCTTCGGGTTTATCCTCAGCTCCCCGGGGGAAGTGAGGCGCACACGGGATGGCAAGAAGAAAGCAAGTTACAGGCCAGAATGGTGGAAACGGCGCAGCATGGCGTACTCGTCCAGCATCTTCTGCTCCTGGCGCTGGGCTTTCTGCTGCTCGCGTCCCGCCTGCTTGGCCAGCAGCAACTCCACCGCCTTGCGCCGCTGCTGGGCAGCCAGCCACTCCTCGCGGCGCAGTTCCAGCGCCTGGCGTACCTGCAGCACCCCTTCGTACTGCTGGGTGGCCGCCTGCTCGAGCTTGTTGATGAAGGCGTGATACTGGCTGTTCTGCTGGGCACCTATGCCCTGCAGGCCGCGGTCGGTCCACTGCTGGTGGTAGATCTGGCGGTACTGGTTGAGCGCGTCCTGCTGCTCCATGAAGATCTTCAAGTCCTGCTGGGCCTTGGCCAGCGCCAGCGCCGCCTGCTGTTCGGCCTCCACCAGCCGCTCCGACAACATTACCAAGCCTTTACTCATGGGCACGCCTCCCTCTTATCTTCTCGTCAACGCATCAGCGGCATGGCCACCAGCTGCAGGGCCTGCAGGCCCGCATCGTAGTGAATGACCTCGCGCATGCCCTGTTGCAAGAACTGATCCAGATAGGGTTTCTGGATTATGGCGCGGTCGATACGGGGGTCGGAGCCCTGGCTGTAGGCACCGATGGTGATGAGATCGCGGTTCTGCTGGTAGAGGGAGTAGAACTGCTTGAGGGTGCGCGCCAGCTCCATGTGTTCCGGCGAGGTCACCATGGGCATTACCCGGCTGATGGACTTTTCGATGTCGATGGCCGGATAGTGGCCCGCATCGGCCAGCTCCCGCGACAACACGATATGGCCGTCGAGGATAGCCCGCGCCGCGTCGGCGATGGGATCCTGCAGATCGTCCCCTTCCGTCAATACGGTGAAAAAGGCTGTGATCGAGCCCTGGCCGTCGCTGCCGTTGCCGGCCCGCTCCACCAGTGCCGGCAATTTGGCGAACACCGAGGGCGGATAGCCCTTGGTGGCCGGCGGCTCGCCCACTGCCAGGGCGATCTCGCGCTGGGCCTGGGCGTAACGGGTGAGCGAGTCCATCAGCAGCAGCACGTTGAGCCCCTGATCGCGGAAATACTCGGCGATGGCCAGCGCCGTCTCACACCCCTTGAGCCGCATCAGCGGCGAGGCATCGGCCGGCGCCGCTACCACCACGGAGCGGGCACGCCCCTCCTCCCCCAGGATCTCCTCGATGAACTCCTTCACCTCGCGGCCCCGTTCGCCGATGAGCCCAACCACCACCACGTCGGCCACCGAGCCGCGAGTCATCATGCCAAGCAGCACGGATTTGCCGACGCCGGAGCCGGCGAACAGCCCCATCCGCTGGCCCTGCCCTACCGTCAGCACGGCGTTGATGGCGCGCACCCCCACGTCCATCGGCTGATGGATCGGGCGGCGGGAGAGCGGGTTGATGCGGTGCTGGGCAAACTGCACCGTCTGGGAAGAGAGGATGGGGCCAAGCCCGTCCAGCGGCTGACCGATGCCGTCGATGACCCGCCCCAGCAGGTTCATGCCGACCGGGATGCCGTGCTCCTCGGTGATGGGCACCACCCGGGCGCCCGGAATGACCCCCTTGAGCTGCTCGCTCGGCATCAAAAACAGCCGATCGCCGGAGAAGCCAACCACTTCGGCCTCCAGCGAGCCATCCTGGGTATCGATGCGACAGAGTGCCCCGATCGCGGCGCGGCAGCCGATGGCTTCGAGGGTCAGCCCCACCACCCGGGTCAGCTTGCCGGCCACCGGCGGTTTGGGGGCGATATCGCGTACCCGATACCCTTGCAACCGATTGAGTAACGAGCCGCTCATCCGGCCTCCTGAGATATGACGTTGAATGGGTAGAGAAAGCAGACGGGCCGCACCCTGGCGGCCCGCACGCCCTTAGCCACGGGCATCCTGCGATGCATTGTCGCGCAGGAAGTTGCGCAGCAGCTGATCGATGCGCCCCGCGAGGGTCAGATCGATGCTGGAGAGTTCGGTGGCCAGTTGCAGATCGCCGGGGGAGAGGGTGGGATCGCTTTGCAGCCGCCAGTGGCGCTTGGCGCACTCCTCGGCGCCGAACGCCTGCTCGACCCGGGCCAGATCATCCGGGTGCAGCATCAGGGTGACCCCCAGTTCGGCGGCCGGCAACAGCGCCAGCCCCTGCTTGAGCGCTTCGAGCAACAGCCGGGGCGAGGTTTCAGCCTCGTGACGGATGAGGGCGCGGGTCAGCTGCATCACCAGGGCGATGAGCTGCTGCTCCACCGCACCGTCCAGCTCCTTGAGCGGGTTGGCGAGGCGATCGATGAGCCCCTGCCAGTGGCTCATCTGCTGATCCACCAGCTCACGGCCGAGAGCCAGCCCCTCCTCCTTGCCCTGCTCCAACCCGGCAGCATGGCCCTGCTGCAGGCCTTCCAGCTTGCCCTCTTCGAGCCCCTTGGCGTAACCGGCGTCACTCCCCTCGGCCATTCCCTCTTCCCAGGCGGCCTGGCGGATCGCTTCGAGCTCCTCGGCTGTGATGCTGGGGGCCGGCTCCTCCACCGGCTCTTCGACCGGGACCTCTTCTTCCTGCCGATACCAGTCCGGCGTCAGCCCGAGGGCATTGGTCTCGACTTCGGCCTCGACCTCCATCTCGGGCCAGCCCCAGGTCTGGACCTGGCTCTCATCCCCGTCGGGTCTGACATAACCACGCAGCTTGTTGTTGTTCATCTGTCTGCCGCACTCCTCGCCATAACGCTGCCCGCTCTGCTATTCACGCCGACGTGACCGCTCATCAGAGGAACTCCTCGCCGCCACCGGCACCCAGCATGATCTCGCCGGCATCCGCCAGACGGCGGGCGATGGAGAGGATCTCTTTCTGGGCCGCTTCCACTTCGGAGACCCGGATCGGCCCCATGGCCTCCAGATCGTCCGCCAGCATCTCGGCGGCCCGCTTGGACATGTTCTTGAATACCTTCTCGCGCATCTGATCGTCGGAGCCCTTGAGCGCCCGTTGCAGCAGATCGCCCGGCACTTCCCGCAGCATGGTCTGGATGCCGCGATCGTCCACATCGATGAGGTTTTCGAACACGAACATCAGATCCTGGATCTGCTGGCTCATCTCCTCGTCCGACTCGCGGATGGAGTCCATCAGCTGGCCTTCGATGTTGGTGTCGAGGTAGTTCATGATGTTGGCTGCCGCCTTCAGGCCGCCCATCTTGGCTGCCTGGGCACCCGCCGCACCGGCGAACTGTTTCTCCATGATGTCGTTGAGCTCTTGCAGCGCCGCCGGTTGCACCTCTTCCAGGTTGGCGATCCGCATCACCAGATCGAGGCGCACCTGTTCCGGGAACTGGCTCAGGATCTCGGCCGACTGTTCCGGCTCCAGATAGGAGAGGACGATGGTCTGGATCTGCGGGTGTTCGTTCTGGATGATGCTGGCCACCTGGCGGGCATCCATCCACTTGAGCGAATCGAGGCCGCGGGCACCTGACCCCAGGATGATCTGGTCCACCAGGTTGCTGGCCTTGTCTTCGCCAAGGGCCGCCACCAGCGCCTTGCGCACGAAGTCTTCGCTGCCGATACCGATGTTGGTGTACTTCTGGATGTCGTCGATGAATTGACGGTGTACCGCCGCCACCCGGTCGTGACTGAAATCCGACATGGAGGCCATCGACATGCCGAGCCGCTGCACCTGCTTGGGCTCGAGATGGCGGAAGATCTGGGCGGCATCCTCTTCGTTGAGGCTCAGCATCAATACCGCCGCCATCTCCATCCCGCTCATCTGATCCAGGATCTGGCGCTGACTGTCGGTGATGTCATTGCCGGTGACCTGTGTCTTGTTTTCGTCAGCCATCTTTGTTCGCTACCCATTCTTTAATGACCTGTGCGGCCAGATCCGGTTCGTTCGCCACCAGCGCACGTACCGCCTTGAGCAAGTCCTCGTCACGGTGCAGATCCGGCAGTTTCAGATGGCCATCACGTACCCCGAACACCGGCTCGGATTCAGCCTGAGCCGCCAGCAGACTGAGCTCGTCATCCCCACCCAAGACGGTGTGGTTGTCGAAGTCCAATTCCCCTTCCGGCTTGGCATCCGGATAGAGCAGGCGCTTGAGCATGGGCCGCACCACGGTGACGATCAACACTATGATGACCAGCACGGAGGCGGCGATGCGCACCGCACGCCAGAACCAGGGCTGCTCGTAGAGCGGCGCTTCGGCCACGCTCTCAAGCTCGGGCCGGTTGAACGGGATGGCGACCACCTCCAGAGTATCACCACGGGTCACATCAAAGCCAAGGCCACCGCTCAGCAGACGGCGCAGGGTATCGAGTTCGGGCTGGGTACGGGGCTCACGGGTCACCTTGCCATCGGCAGCGGTAGACGCCTTGTAATCCACCGCCACCGAGACGGTCATGCGGCGAATGCCACCCATCTGACGCCGGATATGGCTGACGGTGGTATCCAGTTCGAAGTTGCGGGTCGCCTCCTTGCGGGAGCGGCCGGAAGAAGACGCAGTTGTTTCGGCATTGGGGCCGGTCGCCTGCTGCGGAATGTTGGAGGCGGCAGGCGGCTGGTTGGAGAGGGCGCCGGGCACGCCACCGTTGCTGCCGTTGGCGCTGTTCTCTTCCATGGTCATTTCGGAGCGCACCGCCGGCAAGTCCGGGTTGTAGGTCTTGCGGGTCTGCTCCTGCTGGGAGAAGTCGAGGGAGAGATCGACCTCCGCCGTATAATTGTCGGCGCCGAGCACCGGGATCAGGATGGCGTCAATTTTTTGTTTGTATTCCAGCTCCTGCTTCTGCTGCATCGCAAACTCCTTGCGAGTCTGGGCAGAGACGGGATCCTGGGAGCCCGAATTGAGCAGGCGGCCGTTCTGGTCGGTCACGGTGACGCGAGTCGGCTCCAGACCGTGCACCGCGGAGGCGACCATGTCGACGATGGAGTCCACTTCCCCCTGGCCGAGGGCATTGCCCTTGAGGCTCAGCACTACAGTCGCGCTGGGTTTGCGTTCGTTGCGGGCAAACACATTGTCTTTCGGGATGGCCAGCAGCACCTGGGCCTTGGCCACGTTCTGGAACTGTTCGATGGCGCTGGCCAGCTGGCGCTCGCGGCTCAGCTTGAGACGCTCGCTCTCCATGCGCTGGCTGACGCCAAAGCTGGAGTCCTTGAGCAGGATGTCTTCCCCGTCACTGGTGGTGTCGGTGGCGTTGGCCAGGCCGGCACGGGTCAGCGCCAGCCGGATGCTGGAGTAGTTCTCGGCACTGACCAGCACGCTCTTGCCATCCACCTGATAGGGGATCTTCTGCTGATCGAGGTAGTCGAGGGTCTTGACCAGCTCCTGGGTGGTGTAGGTGCCAAGGGGCCGCATGTCCGGCTCCTTGCCCCACAGCAGGATGAAAACGGCGATCGCCAGACAGATGGCCAACCCCAGGATCAGGGTGATCTGACGCAGCACATCCGTGTTGGACAGAAAGCCGAGTGCTGAACTCTTCTGCTCATTCTCATCGAGGGCGGCACTGCCCTCATCGTTCATCAGCAGTTCGCCGTTTTGGTCATTAGCCACGATTTATGTCCTTATTGCTGACATGTTCATGATATTCAGTTGCCATGGTGAGCGCGCTTATACCGGCATGTTCATGATGGTCTTGTAGGCATCGACCATCTTGTTGCGAACCTGCACCGTCGCCTCGAAGGCGATGGAGGATTTCTGCCCGGCGATCATCACCTGGGACAAGTCGACCGAGTTGTCGCCCATGTCAAAACGGGTACGCAGATCGTTGGCGGCCCCCTGCAACTCGTTGACGTTGCCAAGGGCCTGTTGCAGCAACTGGCCAAAGTCGGACGTGACCTGGCGGCCGGGCTGGGTCAGCGGCGTGGCGCCGGCTTCGACCTTGAGAGCCTGCATCTCTTGCATCAGGCTGCTTGCACTAATTTCCATATTCCATCCCCAGACAAATCATTGACGCTGTCAGGGTGTAAGCAATTAGGGTGCCAACAAGTAGAAAACCACAAGGCAAGCGGGATGAGAGGGGGCAAGCAGCCCGTAACAGGCGATGCGAGGGCAGATTATTTGCCAAGTAGCAGGCCTTCCCGTCAGCCAGCAAGATGCGGGCCGACGGAAAAGGCCGGAAAGCGGGTGACTAGCGGGTCAGGTCCTTGTCCACCCAGTACTTGGAGCCAGAGATGTTGGCATCGAGCAGCAAGCCTTTCTCGCCGATCTGGTAGATGGCCATGCCACCGTTGTACTTGGCGCTGAGCTCAGCGCTCTCCTTGCCCGCCACGGCCCCCATCTCGGAGGTGGCCTCCCAGCCCTGGCTCACGAAGGCATCGAACCTAGCCTTGTCTTCAAACAGGATCACCTGCTGGTAGAACTTGCCGCCGAGCCCGGCCGCGAGCCCGGCACCGAACATCTTCATGTAGGTGTGCTTGCCGCTGGTGCGGTTGACCGCCACCCCGGCCCCCTGGTTGGTGTGCAGCATCAGGGAGAACTTGCGCGAGTCGAACACCGCATAGCCATAAGCCTTGTCAAACAACAACTTGGCAGAGGGTTGCTGGTTGAACAGCCGCACCAGGGCGGTATCTGCCATGGTATCGAGGGCAAGCCGCGCCTCGTCGGCCGTCTTGGGCTCCAGCATCTCGTCGAGCTTCTTGTCGGCCACCGTCAGCCACTCCTTGCCGGTGGCCACGCTCTTGTCGGTCCAGGCGCCGGCAGTGTTGAACGCCTCCGAGCCCCACTGGGAAACCGATGCCCAGGTCGCCTTGGAGAAGTCGGTGACGCTCTGCCACGCCTCCTTGCTGGTGTCGCTCACCGCGCTGCCGAGCTCGCTCGCGGCCGCCTTCACCTTGGCCCAGTCAGCCAGACTGGGGGCCGACGCCAGCGCCATGGCCGTTGCTATCACCAGGAATCGAATCTTCATGCTGTGCTCCACCCTTTGTGATGAGTTGATGGTCACAGTAGCAGATCTGGCCAGAGCCGGATAAGCCCAATGGCACGAAGCGGGTCAATCAGTGACGCTCGTCATGATGGGCTCTATCCGATTGGCAACCTTGATGAGGCAGAGCCAGCCGCCGCTCTCACGCTATCTCGGGCAGAGTCGCAACAGGGCAAAACGAGGTAGGGCAAGTCATGACACCAGGCCCGCCGCCTAGCTGGCAGCGGGCTCTCGGTATTGCTGATGGATGGCGCGAAACGCCTCCTTGTTGCACAGCGCCGCGGCGACGCAGGCGGGGTCGAACTGGCTGCCGGCGTGGGTTTCGAGGTAGGCAAAGGCCGCTTCGAACGTCCAGGCCTGCTTGTAGGGCCGCTCGCTGGTGAGTGCATCGAACACGTCGGCCACCGCGACGATACGGGCCTCCAGCGGGATCGCCTCCCCCGCCAGCCCCTCCGGATAGCCCTGACCGTCGAAGCGCTCGTGGTGATAGGCGATGATGTTCTTGAGCATGTCGGTGTGATGGATGCCGTCGAGGCCAAACTCGCTGATCATCAGGGCGATCATCTCCCGCCCCTTGAGCGGGTGGATCTTCATCACCCCGTACTCCTCTGGCGTCAGCTTGCCGGGTTTGAGCAAGATGGCGTCGGGCACCGCAATCTTGCCGATGTCGTGCAGCTCGGAGAAGAGATAGATGAACTCCACCTCCTCGTCGCTCAAGGGATAACGGGTGGTCACGGCGCGGGCGATGAGCCGTGAATAGGCCGACATCCGGTGCAGGTGATTGGCGGTCTCTTCATCCCGGTAGCGGCTGAACTCCCGCGCCGTGGTAAGCGCGCCGCTCAGGGTCTGAATCGAGAAAAATTCCACTGCGATGATGGCCGCCAGGATCTGGGCGTATGCCGCCAGTTCGCCGCGAATGGCGGGGTCGAAGTAGCCAGGCTCCCTGGCATCGCAAAACAGAAAACCGAACAGCTTGCTGTTGAACAACAGCGGCTCGGTGTAGCTGGATTCATAACCGGCCGCCAGCAGCTTGCGGCTGTGCTCGGAGGGGGAGCCCAGCAGCGAATCCAGCGTGTCGAGCACCCTTGCTTGCCGGTGTTCGGCCAGATAGCGCAGAGAGGGGACGTCGCTCAGCTTGACCTCGTACTGCACCAGCGGGGAATTTCCCTCGGTGCTGTGGGCAAAGGTCTTGAGCCTGTCCGTGTGCTGGTCATAAATCGCGATGGCCACCCGGCTCAACTTGTCAAACCGCTGCCTGAGCGTAGCGTGCACGTTCTGCATTCTCTCGCCAAATGAGCTGTCCATCCCGTCCTTCCTTCCAGTCTGCCTGCAGGGAGTATAGTGACCCCCGTCTTCCCGCTCTCGCAAAATTGAGTTGAAACTCAACAGCCAGCGAACTGACGGAGCAAGGGCGCCGTCATCGCCCGTATCGGCTCAAAACGGGCCTGCCTTGGCACAATCCTGCCTCGCCGGAGATATTGTTCGATTCCGCCGTGCCGGCTGTATAGTTTTTGGTTAGCCATTCCGGTAAAATCCGCGCCCTAAAACTAGAGCCACCTAAGAGTGATTGAGCGATGTCCAACACAAAACAGGCCCCCAAAGTAGGATTCGTCTCCTTGGGTTGCCCCAAAAATCTGGTCGATTCCGAGCGCATCCTGACCCAGCTGCGTACCGAAGGGTACGACGTGGTGCCCAGCTATGACGATGCGGAAGTGGTGGTGGTCAACACCTGCGGCTTCATCGACAGCGCGGTACAGGAATCCCTGGAAGCCATCGGCGAGGCCCTGGCCGAGAACGGCAAGGTGATCGTCACCGGCTGCCTCGGTGCCAAAGAGAACCAGATCCGCGAGATCCACCCCAAGGTGCTCGAGATCACCGGTCCCCACGCCTATGAAGAGGTGCTGGGTCACGTGCACAAATACGTCGAGAAGCCGACCCACAACCCCTTCACCAGCCTGGTGCCGGCCCAGGGCGTCAAGCTGACCCCCCGTCACTACGCCTATCTGAAGATTTCCGAAGGCTGCAACCATCGCTGCACCTTCTGCATCATCCCCTCCATGCGCGGGGATCTGGTGAGCCGTCCCATCGGCGAAGTGCTGGCCGAGGCCAAGCGCCTGAAAGAGGCCGGCGTGAAGGAGATCCTGGTGATCTCCCAGGACACCTCCGCCTACGGTGTCGACGTCAAGCACCGCACCGGTTTCTACGACGGCATGCCGGTCAAGACCAGCATGGTGGCCCTGTGCGAAGAGCTGGCCAAGCTCGGCATGTGGGTACGCCTGCACTACGTCTACCCGTACCCCCACGTGGATGACGTCATCCCGCTGATGCGCGACGGCAAGGTACTGCCCTACCTCGACATTCCGCTGCAACACGCCAGCCCGCGCATCCTCAAGCTGATGAAGCGCCCGGGCACCGTCGAGCGCACCCTGGAGCGGATCCAGAAGTGGCGCGAGATCTGCCCCGAGATCACCCTGCGCTCCACCTTCATCGTCGGCTTCCCCGGCGAAACCGAAGAAGAGTTCCAGATGCTGCTGGACTTCATCGACAAGGCGGAGCTGGATCGGGTCGGCTGCTTCAAATACAGCCCGGTCGAGGGTGCCAAGGCCAACGAGCTGCCGGATCCGGTGCCGGAAGAGGTGCAGGAAGAGCGCTTCCAGCGCTTCATGGAGCTGCAGCAGCAGGTTTCCATCCGCAAGCTCGCCCGCAAGGTCGGCAAGGAGATGCTGGTACTGATCGACGAGGTAGACGAAGAGGGTGCCACCGGCCGCTCCGCCGCCGATGCCCCCGAAATCGACGGTCTGGTCTATCTGAACGGTGAAACCGGCCTCAAGCCCGGCGACATGGTCAAGGTCCGCATCGATGAAGCGGACGAGTACGACCTGTGGGCCAGCCTCATCGACTGATCCCCGACAAGCGCCAACAAAAAAGCCAGTCAGTGACCCTGACTGGCTTTTTTATTGATTGTGCGAACTGGCTATACCGGCAGAACAGCAGTATCAAGCATCACTGGACCACCTTTTCTGACGAGGACGGGACGCCGGTATCCGCCACCATCACCAGCACATGAAGGCCTTTATAATGGACCTCCTCAAGGGCCTTGAAACCATGACGGCAATAAACGCCACCGGTCAGGTTCTCGGTTTGCAAGTACAGCTTGCTGATCCCCGCCCTGCGAGCACGGCTGAGGATCTCTGTTACCAGCAAGGAGGCGACCCCCTGCCCGCGTGCGTTTTCAACCACATAGACCCCACCCAACCAATGCTCGTACTCGGGAAACATCGCCATTTCGCGGATCTTGAGCTCGGCAGCCCCCACCCATTCACCGGCCAGGCGGGCCAGCACCATCAGCGGAGCCCGGTCGACCTGAGTAGCCGCCGTGACCTTGGCCAGTACCTGCTCTTGCGTGCAGCGACCACTGTCGCGGCACCATTCGTCAAAATACCATGAGGCAACCACGCCTGCGGCAGATGGCGCATCCGCCAGTAACACCAACTCCATAAAATCCTCTTTTGCCTATGACCCCTGACCAGCAGGGGAAGGATGAACACGGCAAGGCGAAACCCAGGGGCGCACCAGCGGACATCGGCCTCGGCGGCAGCGAGTCTCCGGGACTCGTCTGCCCCAGACCAGGTTATCAAATGGATATCATAACCAGCCGGGGAGCGGAAGCTGACCATGCCTGGAAAGGCAGGTGCAGCCCCATCCGTTGGCAGAGTCAGTGATAGGCGGCGAGCAGGCTGCGCTAAAGAGCCGGCAGCCAAGGCGCACTTTCCCGTCGTCACGCACCGCCAAGGAGGCTCACACCCACCGTTTTCCCATAAAAAAACCTGCTCCGAAGAGCAGGTTTTTACCTAACGGGATGGGAGTCAGGTCGCTCAGGCGACCCGGCCCTTGCCCTGGATCACATCACCCCAGGCCGACTGCACCAGGCTGTTGGCCTGGCTGTCGAGCCGGTTGAGCAGGCCCATGTCGCCCGCTTCGGGGGCGAAGCTGCTCATGGCCTGGATCAGCTTGTCCACCGCCTGATGGGAGAGCGCGCTGTAGCTGCGCTCGCCGTCAGCCTGCTGCTCGCCAAGCCCGATCACCAGCTGGGCCCGGTTGTCGGCGAAGTAGTTGCTGAAGGTGGCACTGCCCAGCTGCTCGAACTTGCCCTGCTCGCTGGTGCCGTCGGTGTGACGGTTGACCAGCAATTGCAGATCGTAGCCGCTGCGCTTGAACCAGAGATCCCGCCAGCTGACGTCGTTGAAGACGATGAAGTCCTCCTTGCCGATGTCCTGCACCAGGTTCTCTATCACGGCGCCACTGAACACGAAGCTGTCGACGCCGGTGCCACCGCTGAACTGGTTCTGATAACCCCCCAGCACCAGCAGGTCATCGCCGGCGCCGCCATCGAGCTGGCTGAACTTGGCGACCTGATCGGCGATCAACCGATCCTGGCCGTCACCACCCCGAATGGTGGCGTGATAGCCCATCAGCTTGACCTGGTTGTTGCCATGTTCGGCCAGCAGGCGGTTGTGATTGCCAAACACCATGGCAAAGTCGTCGCCCTCTCCGAGCCGGATCTGGTTGTGATGGCCTATGGTCACCGTGAAGTCCTGATCCGCGCCGGCATCTATCTGGTTGTAGTTGCCGGAGGTCACCAGATAATCCTGACCGGCCCCCCCTTCCACTATGCCCTCTTCACCGAAGATGAAGGCCTGATCGTTGCCCTCCCCCATGAAGGCGCGGTTGACACGGCCGGCCAGCACGGCGACATCGTCACCCTGCCCGCCGAACATCATGTTCTCCCGGCCCATCATGATCCCGGTGTCCTGACCGGCACCGCCGGTGAAGATGTTGGAGGTCCCGGTGGCGTAGAAGACATCGTCCCCGCGGCCACCCCAGAAGTTGTTGTTGTCGCCGAGGTAGGCCCCAAGATCCTTGCCGTCTCCCCCCCAGTTGAAGTTGTAGTTGCCAAGGGAGACATGCATATCGCCATCCCCCTGCAGGTGACCACTGTTGCGCAGGAAGTCGAAGGTCTGCTCCTTCATGTTGAGCAGGTCCGCCGTCAGGTTCTGCTTGAGGTTGCTGGCCAGCGCCACCACCTCCGCCTGCTTGTCCCGGTTGAACAGGGTGGCAAACAGGTTGGGCAGACTCAGCGCATTGAAGCCGAAGGCACGCTCCTCGGTGGCGGCCGGCAGCGCCGCCGGCTTGGCGTCGTTACCCTGCTGCACCGTCAAGGCAGCGGACTTGGCCTCCTCGGGAGCCTCGTCCTGCAGGCCGTGGCTGCGGGCAAAGCTGCTGAGGGCATCCTCCCCCAGATCCAGCCCGGCCTTGAGCTGCTCGACCCACTGGGCCGGATCGGTCAGGCTCTTGAGCTGATCGCCACCAAACTCGGCGATGACACCCAGCATCTCCTGCAACATAGCCGGCGCATCGATGGCCGCCCCATCGCGGGCCACCAGCTCACTACGAGCGTTGTAATCCACGCCGAAGATGTCCGCCAGCGTGGTATCGGCGCCCACCCCTGCCAGGCGACCCAGCAACCGGTTCTGCAGCTGACGCGGCAGATCGGTCGGGGTGAAGGTAAAGGTGGTTTTCGCCTGCCCGCTGGCGGTGAACTCCTGGGTCATCAGCCCGAACAGGGAACCCAGGTTGGTGTCCAGGATCGCCTGGATATTGTCACCGAACACGAAGTTCCAGTTGCCCGTGGTGACCTGGATATCGGCCCCCTGACCGGCCACGGCAAAGTTGAAGACCAGCTTCTCGTTGGCCTGGCGCAGCTTGTCCGCTCGGCTCAACGGTCCCTGTTCGCCCTGGCCGCCGCCCGAGATCCGCTTGTTGAACTCCTTGTTGAGGGTTGCCTCCAGATCGCTCTTGAGCCCGCGGCTGCTGCGCTCATGGTCGCTGTCCAGACGCGTGAGCGAGCCGTACTCGACGCTGCTGGTCTGATCCAGACCGGCCATGTCGGCCACGAACTTGTTGGCACCAGCCAGGGTCCACTGATCCCACTGGCTGGCCACCCAATCCGGCTTGGCACCGTCACCGGCGATCTGCTGGAGGGCGCCGGCAATGCGGGCCGCCCCGCCAAACGGGTTGACCAGCGGCGGAGTGGGGATGGATTTTTCCAGCATCACGATGAGATCGTTGCTGCGCCCCAGGTTGAAGCTGACGTTGCGTTGCCCCACGAACAGCTGGGCCCCTTCCAGCGCCCGGTAGCCGGCGATGTCGACGCTGTGTTTGCTGTCGCCATCCCCGATGTGCACCATGACGTTGTTGTCGCCGAAGGCCAGCGACTTCATACCGCCCGTGCCCACTTTGACACCCAGGTTGGTGGTCCCCCAGTTGAGGGCGGTGAACTCGCCATCCCCCACGTCGACCTGGATGTTGCCCGAGTAGCTGACCGCATTGTCGGCCTGGCTCGAGGCCGTTTCCGGCTGGCGCTGTTTATCGGGTGCGACGAAGGTCTCGTCGTTGTCGGCAATGGCGCCCCGGGCACGGCTTTCGCCCTCGCCCACTTTCGCCAGATCGATATCCCCTTCTGCCACGCCGCCGCGTACCCGCTCGTTGTGCACCACAGGTTCGCCGGCGTCATCCAGGGTCAGTACCACCTTGTTGGCTGCCACCTTGCGGGCCCAGACATCCGCCTCATCGCGGGTATGCTTGCGCCCTCCCTGATCGACCGCCACCTCGCTGCTGCGGGCCGATACCTGGGTACGGATCCCCTCGCCAGCCAGCGCCTGGATGAAGCGGCGGGCAAAACCGGTCTGCAGGTCGTCGCTCACCAGGGAGCAACCCACCAGACTGATGTGGCTCGGCTTGGTGGTCACGCCAGCCTCTTGCTGCAGGCGATCGCCCAGGCGGCGCAGATGACCGGCCAGCTCATCGGCACTGTAGCCGCTGAGACGGCTGTTGTTCTGCCCGTCCGCATCGCGGCCATGCCCCACCACCTGCCAGCGGATATTGCCGGCCAGTTGCGCAGGGTCGCCATACACCACCCGATAGTTGCCATCCGCATCCAGCTGTACCACCAGACTGCGGTCGGGGTGCTTGCCGGCCAGGCTGGCCGCGGCCTTGGCGGCCACCGGATCATCTTCGGTCTGGATGATGATCTGGCTGGTGAAGCGGGTCTCGCCCCCTTCGCTGCCTAGCGCCACCTCAGGTCGCTGCCACTGCTCGACCCGCTGGTTGCGAACCGGCTGATCCGCACCATCCAGCGCCGCCGGCGTGCGGCTCAACAAGCCGCCAACAATCTGCTCGGCGTACTGACTCATCAGGCGGTTGCTGGCCAGATGGCCATAGAAGGTCTGTTCACCGCTGACCTGATAACCGGCCACGGCCAGCTTGGCCCTCAGTTTTTCCCCTTCGCTGCCGAGCCCCTCGTTGTCGGTCAGCAGCATGATGGGCGTGCTCTTGGGCAGGCCGTCGAGGTTTTTCTCCACCGAGAAACGGCCGTTGATCGCCTTGGCGATCGCCCCCACCAGACCACCCGGGTTGGGCAGCTCGTGGGCCGTTATAGCCTTGCTCATGCTGGGCATGGGGCGATCGAGCAGCAGCCCGCCCACCGGCTTGCCCCGCTCGGCGGCATAACGGGCCAGATCGGCGGCAATGGGGCCGCCCATGGAGTAGCCGTGGATCAGGATCTTGCCAGGCGCCACCCCGCGCTCTTCCACCAGATAGCGGAACATGGTGCGGGCATCCTGGTAGACCCCCTGCTCGCTGGGTCCACCATCGCTGGTCCCATAACCACGCAAGTTGACCGCCAGCATGTCGACGCCCTGCTTCTGATAGTGGCTGCGAACCGCATCGGCCTGCTCCTCGGCGGAAGAACCCGAACCGTGCAGGAACAGCACCACCTCGGGCTTGCCATCCTGCGGCGTCCCCGGCCGCTCGGCCCCCTTGTGCAGGTAACCAGACAGACGGCCGGCATCCCCTTGCAGGGTCACCTGCTCGGCCTCGCCCTTGCTCACCGCATGGTCGAGCAGTTGGCGGGTGATGTCGCCCACCTGGCGCCGCTCATCGCGGGTACCGTAGAGGTTGTCGTTGAGGAAGCGGGTCAGCGGATTGAGTGGCTGTTTGTCCAACGGGGCCGAACCATCGTTCGCCACGGAGACGGGTTTGCCGGAGCCTGCTGGCAGCTCACCATCGGCAAGCGTATCGCCCTTGCGTGGCGTGCCAAGAGCGACCAGCTCATCGAGCTGCGCCGTATAGGCATGCTGCTGATAGAACTCGAGAGTACGGTCGAAGGCACCATCGAGTGCAGCCTGTACCGACGCCTTGCTGTCTTCGCCAGCCAGATCGACCAGATCCCGGTAGTTGGCGGTATAGCTTTCCAGCACCTGCTTGCGCGCATCCCCGCTCTCCTGCAGCGCCCGATAGACCGCCAGACTCTCGTTCACCGAGTGACCACCATCGAATACCAGGAAGGCAAGGGTGTTGAGGTAAGCCTGGCTTGGGGAGTAAGCAGGATCTTTGGCCGCCAGATAGTTGTTCAGGTGGACCATGATGTTGGTCGAGCCGGAAGCACCTGTCACCACGGACAGTCCCTTGTCCAGCGCATTGCGCTCAAAGGTGGTCTCCTTGCCCGGTGTCAGGATGCGGCCATCCGCCACGCTGCGCCCGTTCAGGAAATCCTCGTACTTGTCACCACCGGGCTGGTAGTGCAGACCGGTGCCATAGTCGCTGGTGGTACGGCCAGGCAGGTCGACCTGCAGCAGACCATCCTTGGCCGAAGCAACCTCGGTACTGGTCGAGCGCGCCTTGGTGATGACGCTGCCGTAGAAGCGATCGCCCTCTCTCTTCCAGTTGGCCGTGTCCATCCCGAGCTCGGGGTGGGTGGCCATCTTCACCGCCAGGAAGGGGACCTTGATGACATCGAAACCGTTGTCGACCCGGGTCATCATCTGCTTGAAGTTGGCAAAGGTAGGCTCGGCCAGGAACTCGGTCAGACTGGGCACCCGGCTGAACCAGGGGCGGGTGTCTTTCTTGATGGCCTCGGCGAATGCCGCCATCTTCTTGTCGATGCGCTGGGTGCGGGTAGCTTCATCCAGTTGCAGTGTCTGGATCCAGTCATCAAACTCCTTCACCAGCTTGGATCCCAGCTGTGCCGAGGTATCGAGCGCGGCCTGCGATGGGGCCGTCACCAGCCCATGAGCGATCTCCGAATCGAAGCGACGGCCAAACAGGTTGTCGATGTACTGGCCGGTCGCCTTGCTGCGCTGGGCATCTGCCAGCAGCGATTGGGCCAGCACCTGCAACTGCGGATAATCCCCCAGCGTCTTGCTGGCAGTTTCAAACAGGGCAATGGTACGCGGCCCCCGCACGTCGCCCGACAGCCAGAGGGACTTGATCTCTGCGGCCAGCAGACGGGTTTGCGGCGTGTCGAACTGGTTCAGCTGGTGCGCAAATGCGATCAGACTGTCATGCTCGGTGCGCGGAGCCTGTCGCTCGGCGCGGGAGTTGGTCTCGGTCAGCGACCGGATGCCAAGCTCGTTCACCTTGGCGATGTCGGTGGCGCTGAGCTCGCCCACGGCACCGATAATCCGGCCGATGCCATCGAACACCAGTTGATCTTCAAAGCGGGCAGCCTGCTCCGGTGGCAAGGCCAGGCCATACACGCCAGCACTCTTGGCTCGGGAGGCGAAAGTATGGCTCAGCAAGGATGCCGCTTCGAAACGCAGCGCCTTCACTTGCTCGCCGCGCCGGGCAAACTCTTTCGGGTCATTCGTCTGCCACTGGGTCAGGCTCTGTTCCAGCAGCCCCAGATTCGCCTCCGATGGTTGCTGTTGCACCCGTACCACGGCCTCACGCACGGCCTTGAGGCGCTCGCTTGGCAGATCGATGGAGAGCTTGCCCAGCTGGCGACGGGTGGAGTCAATGAAGCCGTTGTCTCCGCTCTTGAGCAGCTGGAAGGCAAAACCGGCGGTCTCGGAAACGGCGACGGCCGGTCCCCGCACCAGGTGCTCCGGCGGGGCCGTATCGGCATTCGCCACGCCCGGGATCTGGTTTCCCGGTTTGTGGCCGCCCAGAGCCTGCAGTCCGCTTGCATCCTCCGCTTGATGCTCGGCGGTGAGCTGGCTCCATGCCTCGGCATGGTTGGCCATCACCCACTCGGCCTTGTGGTTGGCAGAGGCCACCTTCTTGGCATTCTTGACCGGTGGCAACCCCTGGCGCTCCCGATAGGCCTGATACCAGCTGTCGAAGTCCGCGCTCTGCTCGACCAGATTGTTCACCGCCGCCACTATGGTGCGACGACTGACCGGGTCGAACTGGTCGAGGGTCTTCACCTCCACCCTGGCGGTCGATTCCGACTTCGGCACAAACTGGCTCAGCTCGTTCGGTACCTGGCGGAACTCGAACAGGATGGCCGGCTCGGGGTGCTTGCTGTCCCCCGTGGTCGCATTGTTGATGCCATGCCCAGCCACTTCGCCACCAAATTTGAAGTAGTCATAGATGTTCTGTGCCAGCGCCGGTGAATAGGCCGACTTGAGGGTCGCCAGGATCTGCTCGGACACCAGCTTGCGGTCATGGGCACTGAGCAGGGCCAACATGGCCACCGGCTTGGTTCTCGGCAGGATTTCCCAGGCATTCTTGACCTTGGGATCGGTCAACCCCTGGGCGTTGGGCGTGATCCCCTCAGCCAGCGGATCCCAGTCATTGATGTGAATGCCGTATTCCCGGGCCAGATCGGCCGTCTTGCCGTAAATGGAGGTGAGGTAGGCAAACACATTCTGTGCGGTGGCCGCATCCTCCCACTGCACATTGGCCGTGTTGGACAACAGCAGATCCTTCAGCTCGGGGTGATACCAGGGAGCGGACTCCAGCAGCCGGATCTCCTGGGAAGAGCCGCTACCAAACGCCTTGGCGCTGACCGCCACGGTCGCCTGCTGGCCGCTCGGCGTCATGCCGATGGTCTGCCCCTGACCGTCACGGGCGGCGCCATTGCCGGCCGCGATCACGTGGTTGGCATTGGAGATGACCAGGGTGAAACGGCCATCCTCGCTCACGAGATCGGACAGTCTGGTGTGATTGGTCTGGCTGATGTGCTGGGTGAACTCTCTGGCAAGCCAGAGCATGGCCTCCTTGCGAGCTTCCACCGCCTGCTGATCCTGCATCTCGCTTGGATAGGTCACCAGCTCGATGGTATGGGTCTGCCACTGGTTGATCCCTTTGACATCGCTGATCCCGGCGGGATTGGTGTACCCCCCCTGGTTCATGTCCTTGGTCAGCATGAACAGCGGGTTGCCTGCCGCATCGTGCACGTAGCCAAACTTCTGTGCCGAGTTCTTCGGCAGCGCCACCACCAACCCAGTCAGCTCGTTCTCGATGCCGATGGAAGAGCCGTCGAAGTGACTGCTGAACTCAGGCACGGCCTTGCTGCCCGTGCGGGGGCCATGCAGACCGGTGAGATCCACGGCCGCCGTGGCCAGTACCTCATGCTGCTGCACCGGTTTGGTCGCCGTGGCTGTCGCCTGCACCTCCTGCTGCACCTGGCTCGGCGTTGGGGTCGGGGCCACCGGTGGTGTCGCCGGTTGACGGATCCCGGCATTGATCTGCAGCCGGTTGACCGCCGCCAGCGCCCCGTCGAGGGCGGACTGCTCCTGCTCGCTCAGCCCGGTGGCAGTGTCGATGGCCGAGGGTTGGACCTCATCAGGAGCAGATACGGTGCCGACGGCTGGCACATCCAGCTCGCCGGCCTGCGGCAGGGGCTGTGCGGTGGCCGAGGGCTGGCCGGGCTGGGCACCCTGGCGGTTCGGCTTGTCGCCGCTTTGCTTGAGGCTCGCCGCATTCTGTTTGGCCTGGTTGGCCTGCAAACCGGCCTGGCTGGCCGCCTGCTCGCCAGCGAGCTGCGCCTGGCTGGCATTCGCTTCGCCCTGCTGCTGCCGCGATGCTGCCTCCCCCTGGCGAGCCAGCGCGTCGAGACGGCGCTGTTCGGCCTGGGCGGCCCGCTGCTGGCCAGCCGCCTCGGCGTCACCTTGCAGCTGTTCACTGCGCTGCTGACCCGTCTTGGACTTGGCCAGCGCGCTATCGACCTGCTGATGCTGCGCCTCATGGCGAGATCTGGCCTCTTCGATCGCCGTGCCAGCAGTGTTGCCGGCATCGTCCAGATCTTCCTGGACCGTGCTCAGCAGACGATCGGCAAAGCCGGTGCGCCAGTGCTGGCCGGACGGCTCGCTCGCCGCGTCGGACGCTCTGACCTGCTCGAAGCGGCGGGCCAGCGTATCGAGCTGCGCCGTCATCTCGCGAGATTCCTCCTCGATGGCGGCACGCTGATCCTGACCATTTTGCGCCAGCTTGTGCTGATCGGTGGCCTCCAGCTGGGCCTGGGTGCCGGCAATGGCGGCCAGCTGCTGCCCCTTCTCCTGCTCCAGCCGCTGCTTGTCGGCATCGGCACTCGCCTGATCGCCTCTCGCCCGGGCAGCGTTGTCGTCTTGCACCAGCTGGGCGCTGACCTGGCCTATCTCGGCCTTGCCAGAGGCGGTGGCCTCCACGTTGTCGAGCAGGTAGCCAAGGCCGTTGCTCTCACCGATACCGCGGAACGCCAGGGTGTTGCGACCCTCGCGGGCCGTCAGCGTCAGCGCCTTGCTCTGCCAGCTGCTGGCATCCCCTTCGCTGGCAAACACCCGCTCGCCATTCCACAACACCTCGATGCCGTGTTGCAGGGAAATATTGGCCCGGCGGGCAAAATCAAATGTCAGGTTGACGGTCTCGCCCGCCTTGAGGCCGGCAAGATCCTGGGAAATCTGGGTATTGCGGTCAGTCGACAGTTCGCTGACCCGGGCACCGTGCCCGTCAGCAGCCAGCCCGTAGGTGGCAGCAGAAAAATCTGCCTCGATCCCGTCACCGGCATGCTGCCAGCCGTGGGCGCCCCGCTCGAAATCGCCGTTGACGATGAGGTTTTCACCGCCCCTTGCCAGGCCTTGCTCATCGAGCTGCAGCGCCTTGTCCATGGCCTGCTCGTCGCGCTCGCCGGCCTGGCTCACCTTGCCGGTCAGACTGCCGGCCAGGGAGGATTTCACCTCGCTGATCTCGTCCAGACCAAAGCCGCTCAGTCCCTGCACCTCGCCCAGGCTGGCCGCGTGCGGGGTCTTGAGCGGGCCCTCTTCATCGCCCTGCACCAGATAGTTGATGGCCTGGTTGCCTGCGCTGCCGAGCAGGGTCTGCTTGATGTTGTCAAACAGGGTGCCGAGCTTGT
The DNA here is from genome assembly GCF_029967615.1 of Aeromonas sp. V90_14. Taxonomy (NCBI): domain Bacteria; kingdom Pseudomonadati; phylum Pseudomonadota; class Gammaproteobacteria; order Aeromonadales; family Aeromonadaceae; genus Aeromonas; species Aeromonas sp. V90_14. The sequence continues at coordinate 225,801 of NZ_JASCAS010000007.1, forward strand.
TGCTGCTGGTATTGCTGCTGGCGATGGCCAGGCTGTAGAAATCGCCATTGCCGATCTTGATGGCCACGTTGTGGCGGGCATAGGCCGCCGTGATGTCCAGTCCGTCACCGATCTGGACGTTGGCATTGCCCTTGCCCTTCATGACAGCGATGTTGAGGCCGTTCCCCACCTTGGTGTTGAGGTTGTAATCACCCCACGCCAGGTTGACGGTGGTGCCATCACCCACCTTGACGTTGTTGTTGAACTTGCCGTAGGCGGCCGTCACGCTCAGGCCGTCCCCGACCGTGGTGGTCTGGTTGACCTCCCCCTTGGCGAGGGTGACCTGGATGCCGTCTCCCACCCGGGTGACGATATTGGCCTTGCCGAGCAGCGCCTGATAGCCATCTCCCTTCCCGACCTGGGTCACTATGTTCGCATCGCCCTTGGCCAGCACGACCTGACGGCCATCCCCCACCTTGGTGATGACGTTGGCCCTGCCCCAGGCGCCAGTGTAGCCGTCGCCGTTGCCGACCTGGGTGACCAGGTTGGCCTCCCCTTGCAGCACGGCCACTTCCCGGCCATCGCCCACCTTGGTCAGCACGTTGGCACGGCCCTTGGCGAAGTTGTAACGATCGCCGTTGCCGACCTGGGTCAGCAGGTTGACGTCGCCCCAGGCGCCCTGTACCACCAGCCCGTCACCCACCTTGGTGATCAGGTTGGCGCGCCCCTTGGCCAGGCCGATGGTGCTGCCGGCCCCGACGTGGGTCATCACGTTGCCCACCTCGGAGATGAGCAGACCCACCGTGGTGCCGTCACCGATCTTGGTCAGCAGGTTGCCCTTGCCCCACAGCACGCCGGCGGTGGTGCCATTGCCCACGTGGGTCAACACGTTGGCATCGGCCTTGGCGATGGCACCGAGGAAGTCATCCCCCACCTTGGTGATGATATTGGCCTTGCCCAGCGCCAGTACGCCGGTCAGACCGCCGCCGACATGGGTCACTATGTTGGCCTTGCCGAACAGGGCTGCCAGCGTGGTGCCGTTGCCCACCTTGGTCATCACGTTCAGCTCGCCGGCAAACAACCCCAGGCTGGTGCCGTTGCCGATGTGGCTGTAGACGTTGGCCTTGCCGATCATCAGTGCGGCCGTCAGACCATCCCCCACCTTGGTGAACAGGTTGGCCTGCCCCAGCATGGCGGCGAAGGTTTCGCCAGCACCGACGTGGGTGAAGACGTTGGCATTGCCCACCATGGCGGCCAGCGTCATGCCGTTGCCCACCTTGGTCGCCAGGTTGCCCTGGGCCAGCATCAGCGCCACGGTCAGGCCGTCACCGATATGGGTGAAGACGTTGGCCTTGGCCACCATCAGCGCCAGCGCATTGCCATCGCCGACCTTGGTGAAGACGTTGGCCACCCCGCCCATCAGGGCCCAGGCATCGCCTTGGCCTATCTGGGTAAACAGGTTGCCGGCGCCGATCATGGCGGCAATCGCCGTACCGTCGCCCACCTTGGTAAACAGGTTGCCAGCGGCCCCCATCACGCCCAGGGTGTCGCCGTTGCCGACATGGGTCAGCACGTTGGCGCCCCCCAGCATCACCGCGGAGAGATCGCCATCACCGACCCGGGTCAGCACGTTGGCAGCCCCCAGCAGCAGCGCCTGGGTATCACCCTGACCAATCTGGGTCAGCACGTTGGCGCCGCCCCCCAGAATCGCCTGTACCTTGCCGTTGCCCTTCTTGGTCAGCACGTTGGCACCGCCCAGCAGCACGGCGCGGGTGTCGGCAGCCTCCTCGCCCTGAGTGACGTGAGTCAGCACGTTGGCGCCGCCCAGCAGGCCGGCGGTCAGTTGACCCGCCCCCAGCTTGGTCAGCACATTGGCCCCACCCACCGACAGGGCGTCGAGCCGGCCGTTGCCGACCTGGGTCAGCAGGTTGAAGCCGCCCCCCGCCAGCCACAGACCACGGCCGTCGCCCAGCTGGGTATGGGTGTTGTAACCGCCCAGCATGACCACCTGGCTGTCGCCACGGCCCTGCTGCACCGAGATGTTGCCATAGGCCAGCAGACGGGCCAGGTACTCGCCGTCACCGCTGCGTACCAGCACGTTGGCCGCACCGGCCGCATAGACATCCATCCGACCCTGGGCACCCTGATGAACCAGCACGTTGGCCAGGCCCGCCCCACGGAACACCAGGTCGCCGTGCTGGCCGCGCTTGATCAGCACGTTGGCCGCACCGGCGCCGTTGAAATGGATATTGCCTTCGGTCACGTCGGACTCGATGACGTTGCCGCCACCGGCGCCGTCAAAGAAGATGTCACCCTTGCTCTTGCCGCCACTTTGCTGGCGGGGCAGCAACGGCTGGCTGGAGAACTCGCGGGTGGCCGGCAGTCGATCCGACACGGCAGTAACGGTATCGAGCTGATAGCGCACCTCGCTCAGGGAGTAGCCCCCCGTCCCCATGGCGGTGAAGCCGGTATGCTCCGAAATGACCTTATCGGCCAGCCCCGCCAGGTGGTTGCCCTCCTTGTACCAGGCCTTGGCGAGGTACTTGAGCGCCCCGGTCTCCCGATCATTGGCCAGCTCCACCACCACTATCTTGGTGTAGGTGCCAAGTAGCTTGGCAAACACATAGGTGTTGGCCTGCGCCCGGGATTTCACCGCACTCACGTCGACCTTGGCGCCGTCCTGATAAACGGCGTAGCCGCTCATCTTGGCGCTGGAGAGCGTCACGTCGGCAGCCGCCACGTTCACCCCGCCACCGTAGTTGATCCAGCTGTTTTCGGTCAGATCCGCTTCCACCGCCTCCAGCTTGATGCGCTGACGCCGCTCGAACACCAGATCGCTCAGCCGATAGGCCCCGTCGGTTTGCGTCGAGACGAAGCCGTTGCCCGCATCAATTTGACGACCGGCCAAGCCATCGAGGTGGTTGCCCTCCTTGTACCAGGAGGTGGCGTGATAGCGCAGGGTACCGTTCGCGCCATCGTTGGAGAGCTCAACCCGGTTGACCTTGGTGTACATGCCGTCAAAGAAGGCAAACAGGTAGGTATTGGGCTGCAGGCTGGACTTGATGGCCGTGACGGCCTGGGACTGGTTGATCCAGCTGCCGCCCATGGTGGCAGTGGTCAATGCGATCTCGTCGGCACGGGCGCCGGCGAAGGGGGAGCTGTCGCTGTCCGAGCCCTTGCGGGAGAGGTGGTTGTAACCCCCCGCCCCCTTGAAGTGGATGTTGCCCTCGGCCACGTCCGACAGCAGCCGGTTGTAGCCACCGGCCCCGTTGAAGCGGATGTCGCCGCTGGTCTGCAGGTACTCATCCTGCTCGTTGCGCAAGCGGGAGAGCTCGTTCCAGCCGCCGGCCCCGTTGAAGTTGACGTCCCCCTCGCGCCCCTTGCGGAACACCTTGTTGTAGGCACCGGCGCCGTTCAGGGTGACGTTGCCGGACTCCACCTGGGAGCTGATGATATTGGCCGCACCGGCCCCCGAGAAGTGGATGTTGCCCTGCGAGCCTTGATACTGGCTGTGCCAGGTGCGGTCCAGCTTGTTGGCCGCCCCGGCGCCGCTGTAGCTCAGATCGCCGCGGTCGGTCTGATGCCAGAGCTTGTTGTAGCCGCCGGCCCCCTCGAAGCTGACGTTGCCGCTGATCCCCTTGCGGGTCAGGAAGTTGGCCAGCGCGGCCCCCTGATAGCGGATGTCGCCGTCGCGCCCCTGGTGATCGATGTTGGTGGCGCCGCTGGCGCCGGCGAAGTGGACATTGCCGGACTGGGACTTGCTGATGTCGGCATAGCCCGCCGCCCCCTTGACGGTCAGGTTGCCGGAGTCGTCAACCACCTTGAGGTAGGCGGCACCGCCATAGACGCTGTCGTTGCCCGTACCGGTGTAGACGGTGGCGCCGATGGAGCCGACCCTGATGGTGTCGTCACCACCATAGGCATGGATGACGCCACCGAGGCCATAGGCATCGATATCATTGTTTCCGTCATCTGCCGTGTAATTACCGGTAAAGAAGTACTCAATACTTCTCCATACACTCTTTCCCATGTATTAACTCATTATGATTAAATGGAAAACCACTGCACCCTGCGCACACAATGGCCAAGTTCGGCATGAACATGACCGCGCACAGTGCAGACCCGCTGCCCTTTCCATGGCAAGAATATCCGGCGACGCAGATCGCTCACCACGGCGCGGGCGTGTCCGTATGGCGCTATCATCTCCGGAATAAAAATGTGGTCGCCGGATTGCCAATCCTCACGGATCAGCTCCCGCTCGGCGGCCAACAAGGTGTCACGAATGGATAAAGAGACAAACGCCCAGTTGCAAAATGCAACCGGGCGTCCGCATGAGTCTTCGTAATAGCAGAACTGGTTCAATTCAAATGCTGGCAATATACGTTGCTGCCACTCGGCGACGGAATAACGCCGGTGCAGGGAGGAGTGCTGGCTGAGCAGCATGACACCTCCCAACATATGTTGTTTTTGTTGCCAGTTAGGTTCCGTTGGTTGCAATACCAAGTGCATTGACTCCCCACACCGGAAACTTATTTCTTCTTGCGCGGCGCAGCCTGTGCAGTGGCGGCAGGAGCGGTTTCCTGCGCGTCGGCGGGGGCGGCCGGGATCAGGCCAGCGGCAATCAGCTTGTCGAACTCGGCCGCCATGCGCGGATCTTCAAGCATGTTTTTTATCATTGAAACCATATACATAAAGCCAGCTGCCGGCATGTGCACCGTCTGTTTCAGCGCCAGCTCATTGTCGCTTTCGGCCATGACGCCCTGCGCCATCTTGAGCGGATCCTGGCCGACGAAATAGAGGGAGAAAATCCCCTTGTTGTAGTTGACGCTGGATACTGTCTGTACAAACTGCTCTGTCATATAAATTCCATTATCAATAAATATAAGGTAAAACAAAAAACAAAAATCCCACCAAAGATAAATCAACATGGTGCTAACATTTCATTTTTCGCTATATTTACCATATTTGAAAATATTATTTGATTCAATTAAACAATGATTCAAAAATAGAGTAATTACGTCAAAATAAATATCAACAAACTCATTAAGGTTAATAATGAGGCCACACTTGAGATTACCTTTAGATATATTGACTCAGTGAATTTATTATTGATTTTGTCAGCGCACATAATATTTGACAGATAATTATAGGCTCGTTAGTATGCGCGCCCTGCCTGTAACAGGTCACCTTGCCCCATATAAACAGGAGGGGTTTAAACGCGGCAACGGGGTATATTATGACTGCGCATGACGAGTCTGTTTTGGCATGCTTGAAGATTATTACCGGATTATTGGGCTGTCCCCCTAAAGATATAGATATCACGCCAGACGAACCCTTTGATATTATTGTCGATAGGCTGCAGCAGCAGACCGACAGCCGGATCCGCCAACGTCACATTGCTCCCCGCAAACTCGCCAAACAGACGCTCCCGCTGGTCCTGCTCAGTGACAACGGCAACCCCTGCGTCCTGGCCCAGCGTCAGGGGGAGCAGGCCCTGATCCTGGACCCCGCCGTCGGCAACCCGCAGGTCGTCGACCAGCAGGCGCTGCTGACTCGCTGGAACGGACGAGTCTATCAAGTACGCAGACAACAGAGCCGCTTTGACATCCGCTGGTTCATTCCGGCCTTCCTGCAGCAAAAACGGCTGCTGGGGGAGATATTGCTCTTTTCGCTGGTCTTGCAGTTCCTGGCTCTCATCTCCCCGCTCTTTTTTCAGGTCGTCATGGACAAGGTGCTGGTGCATCAGGCCTGGTCGACGCTCGATGTACTGGTGTTCGGGCTGCTGATCACCGCCCTGGTGGAGGTCTGTCTGCGCGGATTGCGGGAGTACCAGTACGCCCACACCGCCAACCGGATCGACATCCAGCTCGGCCTGCGCATGGTGCAGCACCTGTTTGCCCTGCCCCTGCTCTATTTCAAGAGCCGCCAGGTGGGGGCCATCGTGACCCGGGTGCAGGAGCTCAATACCATCCGCGAGTTTCTGACCGGCACCATGTTCACCCTGACGGTGGACGTGCTGTTCATGTTCGTCTTCCTGGCGGTCATGGCCAGCCTCTCCGGCATGCTGACCCTGGTGATCCTGCTCTCCATCCCCGCCTATCTACTGATCGCCTGGTGGATCACGCCGCGCATGCAGCAGGCGGTCGAACAGCAGTTCGGCCACGCCGCCGCCAACACCGCCTTCTTGAACGAGACGGTCGCCGGCGCCGAGACCCTCAAGAGCCTGGCGCTGGAACCGCGCTTCGTGCGGCGCTGGGATGAGCAGACCAGCCAGATGGTGACCGCCGGTTACCGGGTTCAGCAGCTCAACAACGCCTCCCAGCACGGCGTCATGTGGCTGCAAAAGCTGGTGAGTGCCGGCGTGCTCTGGCTCGGCGCGAGCGAGGTGATCAGCCTGCAGCTCACCATCGGCCAGCTCATCGCCTTCAACATGATGGCCGGCCACGTGGCCCAGCCCCTGTCACGGCTGGTCGAGTTGTGGGGCCAGTTCATCCAGACCCGGATCGCGGTGGACAAATTGGGTGACATGCTCAACCTGCCCCCCGAGCACCAGCGTGACGGCGCGGGCCAGGTGAGTGCCGGTGCCATTTTGCTGGAGCGGGTGCGGTTTCGCTATCAGCCGGACGCCCCCCTCATCATCGATGATCTCTCCCTGACCATAGCGCCCGGCGACACGCTCGGGGTGGTCGGCGGCTCAGGCTCGGGCAAGAGCACCCTGGCCAGGCTGCTGCTGCGCCTCTACCAACCCGAGCAGGGCGAGATCTTCATCGACGGCCAGCCCATCCGCCAGCTTCCCCTCCACCACCTGCGTCAGCAGATGGGGGTGGTGCTGCAGGAGAATCACCTGTTCAACAAATCGGTACGGGACAACATCGCCCAGTCGATGCCCCATGCCAGCCTGGACCAGATCATCCGCGCCGCTACCCTGGCCGGCGCCCACGACTTCATTTTGCGGCTGCCCCTTGGCTATGACACAGTGCTGGCGGAGGGGGGCAGCTCGCTCTCCGGTGGCCAGCGCCAGCGCATCGCCATCGCCCGCACCCTGCTGGCAGACCCCAGGATCCTCATCTTCGACGAGGCCACCAGCGCCCTCGACGATGAGTCCCAGGCGCTGATCCAGCGCAACATGCGCCAGATCGCCTGTGGCCGTACCGTCATCACCATCGCCCACCGTCTCTCCACCGTGCGCCAGTGCGACCGCATCATCGTCCTGCAGCGCGGCAAGATCGTCGAGCAGGGCGACCACGCCAGCCTGCTGGCGCGAGGAGAGCACTACGCCCGGCTGTGGCGACTGCAGCAGGACTTGCACGAGGAGACCCCATGAATCTGCGTACCTGGCTGGCCCGCTTTCGCCAACCCCGTCCACCCCGGCAGGCGGATACCCACTACGGCTTTCTGCCGGCCCACCTGGCGCTGGCCGAGACGCCCCCCTCCCCCTTTGCCCGCATCACGGCGCTGACCCTCAGCGCCGGCGTGCTGCTGACCCTGCTATGGGCCTGCTGGGGCGAGCTCGACATCCAGGCCACCGCCAGCGGTCGCCTGCTGGTGCTTGGCCGCAGCCAGATGATCCAGTCCTACGAGCAGGCCAGGGTGGTGAGCATCCACGTGGAAGACGGTCAGGCGGTTGGCGCCGATGCGCCGCTGCTGACCCTCAATACGCTGGGGGTCAGCCAGGATCTGAGCCGCTTGCGCCAGCAGCAGGCGTTCCAGTACCAGACGTTGATCCGCTACCAGTCGCTCTACCGTGATCAGGCCCCCGACCAGCATCCGGACTATGTCAGGCTCACGCCGGAGCAGCAGCTGGCGCTGGTGGAGAACTACCAGAGCGAGCTGCACGAATTTCACAGCACCCTCGGCAACCTGCAGGCCGAGCTCGGGGTCAACCAGGCCAACCAGGCCGCCAGGCGGGGCGACATGGCTTCTCTCACCACCCTGCTGGCCAACATTCGTCCCCGCCTGCAGGCCCGTCAGACCCTGAGCCAGTCCCATGCCATCTCCCGGGTGGAGTATCTGGAGCAGGAAAAAGAGCTGCTGGAGACCCAGCGTCAGCTCGCCCAGCAGCGGGCCGAACTCGAGGTGCTGCAATCCCAGCAGCAGAGCCTGCAGGAGCGGCTGGCCGGCTTCAAGGCACAAAAGCAGCGGGAGTGGATCGAGAAACGCCAGCAGGCCAGGCTGCAGCTGACCGCCATCGAGCAGGAGCTCGCCAAACTGCGCGAGCGGGAACACCTGGAGGTGATCCGCGCCCCCGTGGCCGGCACGGTGCAGCAGCTGGCCATTCACACTCAGGGCGCCGTGGTGCAGCCGGCCCAGCAGTTGCTGGTGATCGTACCCAACGAAGGGGTGCAGCTCGCCGAGGTGAAGATCCTCAACAAGGACATCGGCTTCGTGCACGAGGGGCAGGCGGTGAGCATCAAGGTGGATGCCTTCCCCTACACCCGCTACGGCACCATAGATGGCGAGCTGGTGAGCGTGTCGCGCGACGCCACCGCCGATGAGCAGCTGGGGCTGGTCTTTGCCGCCAGGGTCAAGCTGAGCCAGGGCGAGATGCTGATCGACCAGCAGCCCGTCAAGCTCACCCCCGGCATGTCGGTGGTGGCGGAGATCAAGACCGACCGGCGCCGGGTCATCGACTACCTGCTGAGCCCCATTCGCGAGTATCAGGCCGAGGCACTGCGGGAGCGATGACGATGCAGCAGACTCACGCCGCCGACAGCGCCCCTGTCGCCAATGGCGCCCTCGCCGCCCTCACCCAGGCGGCCCATCAGCTGATGCTGACGGCCGATGCCGAACAGCTGGCCCACGCCCTGGGTTGCGATCTGGCACCGCCCGACCTGACGGTGCGAGAAGCCGCCGCCCGTCTTGGCCTGCGCAGTGCCCTGTCGCAGGGACCGGGCTGCCCGCTCGCGGCGCTGCCGCTGCCGGCCTTGCTCAAGCGGGATGGCTGCTGGTACACCATCACCGCCATCACGCCAGAGGGCTGGCAGCTGTTTGATCCCGCCAGCGGCAGCAGCGGACTGCAGTCGCTGCCGAGCCAGGCCGAGGCGGCGCAGTGGCACTTTCTGTTGCTGGCCCAGCAGGATCTCACCCCGGCCGAGGTCAAATTCGGGCTGGGCTGGTTCAGCCCGGCGGTGCTGCGCCAGCAGAAACAGCTGCGGGACGTCTTCTGTTTCGCCATCCTGCTGCAGCTCATCGCCCTCGCCAGTCCGCTGCTGTTCGAGAACATCATCGACAAGGTGCTGGTGGGGCGCAGCCTCGGCAGCCTGCACGTGCTGGCCCTGGCCATGGTGGCACTGGCCTGCGCCGAGCCGCTCTACGGCTTTCTGCGCGGCCAGGTGTTCGGTCACCTGGCCAACCAGGTCAATGCCGAGCTCTCCGGCAAGCTCTATCGCCATCTGGTCGGCCTGCCCATCGGCTATTTCAAGGCCCGCCAGACCGGCCAGATCATCGCCCGGGTCAAGGAGATGGCCCAGATCCGCCAGTTCCTCACCGGCTCGACCCTGATGCTGGTGCTGGATCTGCTGTTCATCCTGCTGTTCGTCGGGGTCATGTTTCACTACGCCCCGCGCCTGACCGCCTGCGTGCTCGGCTCGTTGCTGATCTACTTCCTGCTCTGGCTGCTGATAGGGCCGCTGGTGCGCAGGAAGGTCGAGGCGGAGTATCAGGCGGATGCCGATGCCACCAGCTTTCTCACCGAAGCGGTCACCGGCATCGAAACCATCAAGACCACGGCCACCGAACGCCGCTTCTACCAGGAGTGGCAGCGCCTGCTGGCACGCCAGCTCAGACGGGGCTTTCAGGCCAAAAAGGTGGGGTTGGCGGCCGGCCAGGGCATCGATCTGGTGCAAAAACTCACCGCCGCCCTGCTGCTCTGGCTCGGGGTCGGCGAGGTACTGAACGGTCGCATGAGCCCGGGGGAGCTGGTCGCCTTCAACATGCTGGCCGGCCACGTCACCCAGCCGGTGCTGCGCCTGGCCCAGGTGTGGCAGGATTTTCAGCACACCCTGATCGCCCTGCGCCGGGTCGGCGACATCCTCGACGAGGCGCCGGAGCATGGCAACCACGGGCTCGCCTCCGTGCCCGCCCTCCAGGGCGCCATCGAGTTTCGCCACATCCGCTTTCGTTACCAGCCGGATGCCCCCGAGGTGCTGGCCAACCTCTCCCTCACCATCGAGCCGGGGCAGTTCATCGGCATCACGGGTCCGTCCGGCTGCGGCAAGAGCACCCTGACCCGTTTGCTGCAGCGGCTCTATGTGCCCCAGCACGGTCAGGTGCTGGTGGACAACATGGATCTCGCCATCGCCGACCCCGTCTCCCTGCGCCGCAACATGAGCGTGGTGCTGCAGGAAAGCGTGCTCTTCTCCGGCACCATCGCCGACAACATCCGCATCTGCCGCCCCGATGCCAGCCAGGCCGAGCTGAAGCAGGTGGCGCAGCTGGCCGGAGCCCTCGCCTTCATTCGCGAGCTGCCCCAGGGCTTCGAGCAACAGGTGGGAGAGAAGGGTGCCCGCTTGTCGGGCGGCCAGCGCCAGCGCATCGCCCTGGCCCGCGCCCTGCTGGTCAACCCCAGGATCCTGCTGCTCGACGAGGCCACCTCGGCCCTCGACTATGAGTCGGAAGCGGCCATCATGGCCAACATGGCGGCCATCCGCCGCGGCCGCACCCTCATCAGCATCGCCCATCGCCTCAATACCCTGCGCGAGGCGGACCGCATCCTGGTGATGGAGGCAGGGCAGATAGTGGAGTCGGGCAGCCATGATGAACTGCTGGCCCGCGAGGGGCTCTATGCCAGGCTGTGGCGTCAGCAGACCGGTGATGAGGCGAGTCAGACCCAAGCTCACACAGGCTAGGAAGTGGCTAATGATGGGGTGGTGAATAATGGCGGGCTGATTCAGTCCCGATACAGCCAGGGCTGTTAGGATCCGGATTGACTCTCCCCGTCATAAGCCCTCTAATTGACAGCCTGGATCCCCATGATCGCGCACCTTATGAAAATATTGTTGGTCGAAGACGACAAGCTGCTCAATCACCATCTCAGCACCCTGCTGACCGAAGCCCAGAATCAGGTACACAGCACCGACAGCGCCCAGGTGGCACTGCATTACGCCGCCGACTATCCCATCGACGTGGCCATCATCGATCTGGGCCTGCCGGACATGGATGGCCTGCAGCTCATCCGCCAGCTGCGCGAGCAGCAGATCCCCTTTCCCATCATCGTATTGACCGCCCGCGGCAACTGGCAGGACAAGGTGGAGGGGCTGGAAGCCGGGGCGGACGACTACCTGGTCAAGCCGTTCCAGAAGGACGAGCTGCTGGCCCGCCTCAACGCCCTGGTGCGCCGCAGTGCCGGCTTCATCTCCCCCAGGGTCAAGGCCGGCGACTACGAGCTGGATCTCTCCCGCAAGGAGCTGACCATCGCCGGCACCCCGGTGGTGCTCACCAGCTTTGAATACCTGATCCTCGAATACCTGATGCGAAACGCCCGCCAGGTGGTCTCCAAGCAGCAGCTGCTGGACCAGCTCTACGGCGACGGCGAGGGGGACCCCAACACCATCGAGGTGATGGTGAGCCGGCTGCGCAAGAAGCTGGATCCGGAGGGGACCATCCAGCCCATCTCCACCATCCGCCGCCAGGGTTACATCTTCAACCTGTCGTGCAACTGATGGATTTTCGTCTGCTGCGCCCCATGCGCTTCATCCGCCGCTCGCTGCACATCAAGCTGATGCTGAGCGCCATGCTGGTCATCGCGCTCATCATGGCCTTCTCGGTCTACATCCTCTATCTGGGTCACACCGAGGAGCAGGCCCAGAAGGCCAGCACCCGCATGCAGGAGAACCTCTCCAAGCTGTTCTCCTCCAAGCTGCCGGACGCCCATGCCACCACGGATCTGGGCCGGATCACTCCGGATGCCGTCGATCCCAATCTGGATACCCTGATCTGCCGGGCCGACGGCCAGCTCAGCTGGTCCAGCATGCACATGCCAGAGGTGATCCAGGCCAGGGACACCATCTGCCAGGATCTGATGAAGTATCTGGGCGGGCTGGATCAGGACTACTTCTTCAAGCGTCACACCATCAAGAACGGCGAGAGCTACTTCATCTACAGCCTGCGCTTTTTGCGCAATCACGGCGACGGCCCCACCACCTATTACGTGGTGATGGTCGATTCGGCCAAGCGCTACCTGGCCCAGACCCGCGATTACCTCTACCAGTGCATCCGCCAGGCCCTGCTCGCCTACTCCCTGCTCGGCGCCCTGCTGCTGCTCACCAGCTTCTGGAGCCTGGGATCCCTGCGCACCATGGCACGCCAGATGGACGAGATCCGGGCCGGCAAGCGGGAGGCGCTCTCCAACGACTATGAGCGGGAACTGACGCCGCTGACCGAGTCGGTCAACCAGCTGCTGGAGAACGAACGCCAGCAGACCCAGCGCTACCAGCACGCCCTCAACGATCTGGCCCACAGCCTGAAAACCCGGCTGGCGCTGATCCAGATGACGGCGCAGGAGGTCAAGCTGGGGCGCGACATCCACGACAACATCAATGAGCAGATCCTGACCATGGATCAGATCATCCAGTACCAGCTGCGCCGCGCCGTCACCGGCCGCAAGCGCCTCGCCAGCAAGGGTACCGAGCCGGTGCCCCTCATCGAGAAGCTGCTGGCCAGCCTCGCCAAGGTCTATCGCCACAAGAAGCTGCAGACCCGCTTCAACTTCGATGACGACGTCTTCTTCGCCGGCGAACAGGGGGACTTGATGGAGCTGATGGGCAACCTGCTCGACAACGCCTTCAAGTTCGCCATCAGCGAGATCAAGGTGACGGTGAGCCGCCGGCTCGACCGGCTGCGGATCGAGATCGAGGACGACGGCCCCGGCATCGACCCCGGCAAGTCGCAGCAGATCTTCCAGCGCGGGGTACGCGCCGACAGCTCCCCCGGCCAGGGCATCGGGCTGGCGGTGGTCACCGAAATCGTGCACAGCTACGGCGGCCAGATCATGGTGGATGAATCCCCGCTAGGGGGCGCCCGCTTCACCCTCGACCTGCCCTGAGCCCATCCCTGCCAATGCACTGCGCCTGCCACCCGGCAGGCGCAGTGCATTGCGGCGCAGGCCCATCCGTTCACAGATGACGAGAACCCCATCCAGCCGGCAAACCGCAGGCATAAAAAAACCGGCCGCGAGGGCCGGTGAAACAGTTCAGGCTTGTCAGGTGACAAACGCACCCAGCGGATGAAGACAAGTCCCAACTCCTTATGGAGCCCTGCCCTCTTGAGTACGTGTTGACACTCTACGCCATGGTCACTGAATCAAGGCTGAACCATGGCCGATCCGTCCCCTGGCAAGCCGCCGGCTTATAACTTGATGCCGAGCGACTGGCGCAGATAGGCGCCGGCACCGAGCAGACCCGGCCCCTCGTGGGTGATGAGGAAGACGGGGATATCCTTGAGGTAGGATTTGAAACGCCCCTTGTCTTCGAAGGCCACCCGAAAGCCCGAGCCGATGAAGAACTCCTGAAAGCGCGGCACTATGCCGCCGGCGATGTAGACGCCGCCGAAGGTACCCATGTTGAGCGCCAGGTTGCCGGCAAAGCGGCCCATCAGCACGCAGAACAGGCTCAAGGTACGGCGGCAGTCCAGGCACTCGCCCGCCAGCGCACGCTCGGTGATGTCCTTGGGTTCGAACGCCTGTGGCTCGCGGCCGTCGGATTTCACCAGACCACGGTAGATGTTGACGAGGCCGGGGCCGGAGAGCAGCCGCTCGGCCGAGACGTGGCCCAGCTCGGCGCGCATCACCTGCAGCACCGCATCCTCTTCTTCGCTGTTGGCGGCAAAGTCCACGTGGCCACCCTCGCCTGGCAGACTCAGCCACTGCTCGCCGGTGTGCACCAGGTGGGCGACCCCAAGGCCGGTGCCGGCCCCGTAGATGGCGATGGGCTTGCCGGCCACGGGCGCCGCGCCTCCCAGCTGGATGCAGTCAGCCGCGTCCAGCACCGGCACCGCCATGGAGACGGCGGTGAAATCGTTGATCACCTGCAACCGGCTCAGGCCCAGATTGGCCTGCATCTCGCTGATGGAAAACTCCCAGCTGTGGTTGGTCATGGCGACCCAGTCGCCGTTGATGGGGCAGGCGATGGCAATGCAGGCTTCGCCCACCTGCACCTTGTGTTCATCCAGATAGAGGCGAACCACGGCTTCCAGACTGGGATGGGCCAGCCCGGAATAGGTCTTGGCCCGGGAAATGGTGCCGGTTGCCAGCTCGCACAGGGCCAACCGGGCATTGGTGCCGCCTACGTCGCCGACCAGCGCATGGGTATGCTGCATAAAACAACTCCTTCGTTACTGGGGTCGGGGCGGCCGTTACCGTCCCGCACTTATTATTTGGAGCCAATTCTACCCGAGCCCCTCCCCTTGCGGCGCGTTTGATGGGTGCAACTGTGCGCCCGCTCACAGTGTTGTTGCTTTGCAACATTTGTAAGCGCTTTCACGGAATGACTGGAAGTTTGTAACCAAAACAACGAAATAATTAGACATGAGTCATACTTTGCAGGGCCGAGATTAGTTTCGATAAGAGCTTGTCTTGTATAGTCATCAAGTTGATTGGAAACCTGCTTAGCCATGAATTTAGTGCAAAGACACTGAAGCTAAATTACAAAAACGCCTGGTGGTGATGATGAATACCCTTGATAAAATTACTAATAATTTGGAAAGTTTCAGTAAATCAGAGCGTAAAGTCGCCGAGGTCATCCTGGCCTCCCCGCAGACGGCCATCCACTCCAGTATCGCCACCCTCGCCAAGATGGCTGACGTCAGCGAGCCGACCGTCAACCGTTTCTGCCGCCGTCTCGATACCAAAGGCTTTCCCGATTTCAAACTGCATCTGGCCCAGAGCCTGGCCAACGGCACGCCCTATGTGAACCGCCACGTGGAGGCGGAAGACGGGCCCGATACCTATACCGCCAAGATCTTCGAATCCACCATGGCCTGCCTCGATGCCGCCAAGAACAGCCTGGACATCTCCGCCATCAATCGCTGCGTCGATATCCTGACCCAGTCCAAGAAGATCAGCTTCTTTGGCCTTGGCGCCTCCTCCGCCGTCGCCCGCGATGCCCAGAACAAGTTCTTCCGCTTCAACATCCCGGTAGTGAGCTTCGATGACATCGTCATGATGCGCATGAGCTGCATCAACAGCAGCGAAGGGGACGTGGTGGTGCTCATCTCCCACACCGGCCGCACCAAGGCGCTGGTGGAGATTGCCGCGCTGGCCCGCGAGAACGACGCCACCGTCATCGGCATGACCGCCAAGGATTCCCCGCTGGCGCGCGAGTGCAACCTGGTGCTCTCCATGGACGTGCCGGAAGACACCGACGTCTACATGCCGATGGCATCGCGCATCGCCCAGCTCGCCCTGGTGGACGTGCTGGCGACCGGTTTCACCCTGCGCCGCGGCATGAAATTTCGCGAAAACCTGAAGAAAGTCAAAGAAGGTTTGCGCGAATCCCGCTTTGATACACCCCACTCTTCGTAAGCAGCGGGGGCCTCGGCCCCCGGCTGTCTCTGCCACCTTCCTTGGTGTAGTATTGTAATTTAGTAACAAAAGCCACCCAGATGGCTTGCAAGCGGGTGCAATGGGTCATGCGCTTGACGGGGCAGTATCTCAAGTCATATCAACTTCAAAACTGGAGTCTTTCATGCCAAGACGTACAAAGATTGTAACCACACTCGGTCCGGCCACCGATCGCGAAGGGATCCTCGAGGGGATCATCCGTGCCGGCGCCGACATGGTGCGGATGAACTTCTCCCACGGCACTGCTGAAGACCACATCCTGCGCGCCAACCAGGTGCGTGACATCGCCGCCAAGCTGGGTCGTCACGTCGCCATCATGGGCGACCTGCAGGGCCCCAAGATCCGCGTTTCCACCTTCAAGGACGGCAAGATCTATCTGGCCGTCGGCGACAAGTTCATCCTCGATGCCGCCCTCGGCAAGGGTGAAGGCTGCCAGGAGCAGGTCGGCATCGACTACAAGAGCCTGCCGGGCGACGTGATCGCCGGCGACATCCTGCTGCTGGACGACGGTCGCGTGCAGCTGAAGGTGGAGCAGGTCGAAGGCACCCGCATCCACACCACGGTCACCGTGGCCGGTCCGCTCTCCAACAACAAGGGCATCAACAAGAAGGGTGGCGGTCTCTCCGCCCCGGCCCTGACCGAGAAGGACAAGGAAGACATCAAGACCGCCGCCCGCATGAACGTGGACTACCTGGCCGTCTCCTTCCCCCGCTGCGGCGATGACCTGCGTTACGCCCGCGAGCTGGCCCGCGAAGCCGGCTCCAACGCCAAGATCGTGGCCAAGGTCGAGCGCGCCGAAACCGTCGCCACCGACGAGGCGATGGAAGACATCATCCTCGGCTCCGATGCCGTCATGGTGGCCCGTGGTGACTTGGGTGTCGAAATCGGCGATCCCGAGCTGGTCGGCGTGCAGAAGAAACTCATTCGCCACTCCCGCCGTCTGAACCGTGTGGTCATCACCGCCACCCAGATGATGGAGTCGATGATCAACGCGCCGCTGCCGACCCGCGCCGAAGTGATGGACGTGGCCAACGCCGTGCTGGACGGTACCGATGCGGTGATGCTCTCCGCCGAGACCGCCGCCGGTCAGTTCCCCATCGAGACCGTCACCTCCATGGCCAGCGTCTGCGTCGGTGCCGAGAAGCACCCGAGCCTGAACGTCTCCAACCACCGTATGAGCTACACCTTCACTTCGGTGGAAGAGGCCGTCGCCATGTCCACCATGTATGCAGCCAACCACCTGGAAGGGGTCAAGGCGATCGTGGCGCTGACCGAATCGGGCACCACCCCGCTGCTGATGTCCCGCATCAGCTCCGGCCTGCCGATCTTCGCCATGTCACCGCACAACAAGACCCTGGCCTGGACCAACCTCTACCGCGGCGTCACCCCGGTGCTGTTCGACGGCGACGAGACCAAGCCGGTCTACGAGGTGTGCCGCGACGCGCTGGACGTGCTCAAGGCCAAGGGACTGCTGCAAAGCGGCGACATGGTGTTGCTGACCCACGGCGACAAGATGGAAACCGTCGGCAGTACCAACACCTGCAAGGTGATGATGGTCGAGTAATCGCCCTTCACCGGCACCAAAAACGGCTCCCGCAGGAGCCGTTTTTTTATGGCGAAACCGCCGCCTCAGCCGCGAAACAGTTCGACCTTGTCGCCATCCTGCAAGCTGCCGGCGCCGCGCACCACCACCCTGTCCCCCTGCTTGAGCGCCCCGCTCACCGCCACCTGCCGGCTGTCGCCAAACAGCACGGTCACCGGCACCCGGTTCACCGTCAGCTCCTCGCCGCGCTGCTCCACCTGATAGACCACGCTCCCCTCGGTGTTGAGCACCAGGGCATCGCGCGGCAGCAGCATGGTCTGCGGCTCCGCCAGCGGCAGCGCCACCCGCACCGGCGAACCGATGATGAAGCGGCCCGCTTCGGGCTTGAGGCGCAGCTCGATGAGGCGCGACTTGGGATCGGCGCTCGCCGCCCGCTGGTAATAGACCCCGTGGCCGCTGAGCTGCTCCCCTTCCACCCGCAGCCGGGTCTGGGGCACCAGCTGACCGGCCCAGACGATGGGGGCCTGCAGCCGGATGTCGGGCTGATCGGGATTGACCAGCTCCAGCGCCTGCTCGCCGGCATCCACATGCTCCCCCGGCTGGATGAAGTGGTTGTTCACCACCCCGTCGAACGGGGCGAAGATGTGGCTTCTGCGCAGTTGCTCCTCAATCTGGCGCACCTGTACCCGTGCCAGCCGCTCGGCCAGTTCAGCCTGCTCCACGTCGTAGCGCGCCTTGTCATACTGGCTCTGGGAGGTGCTCTTCTGGCGGTGCAGCGTCGCCAGCCGGCCAAACTCGGCGCGGGCGAAACGCACGTTGCTCTCCCACTTGGCCTGCTCGGCCTGGGCCTGCTCCAGCGAGAGCCGCAGCGCCGCACTGTCGAGGCGCAGCAGCTCATCCCCCTTGCTGACCCGGCTGCCGAAGTCGGCGATCCACTCCACCCGGCCGCTCACCTCGGCGCTGAGCGCCGCCTGCTGGTGACTCGCCACCGTACCGCTGACCCAGATGCTGGCTGCCGCCTCCCCCCGGGTCACGTCCGCCAGGGTCACCATCTTGCCCTGGGCCAGCGCGGGGAACACGCCTCCCGCCAGCAGCGCCGCGCCCACTACCATCCTTGTAAAACCGTGTGTCATCGATGAGCTCCTTGCTCAGGCCCGCTGGCGCAGGGCGAGCGGTGGTTCGGCCCGCTCTCCCAGTCGCAGGAAAGCGGGCAACAGGATCAGGGTAAACAGGGTGCTGCAGCTCATGCCGCCAACGATGACGGTGGCCAGCCCCCGATAGATTTCACTGCCCTCGCTCGGACTCAGCATCAACGGCAGCATGCCGAAAATGCTGGTGAGGCTGGTCATGGCGATGGGCCGCATCCGGCTTTGCAGGGCATCGGCCACCGCCAGCTGGCGGCTCATCCCCTCCCGTTCCGCGGTGCGGGTCTGATGCACCAGCAGGATGGCGTTGTTGACCACCAACCCCAGCAAAATGACGAAGCCGATGATGGTCAGCAGATCCATCGGCAGCGGCACCAAGAGCCCGCTCAGGTGCAGCGCCAGCACGCCGCCGACGGTGGCAAGCGGCAGGGTCAGCAGCACCAGCACGGCATCCTTGAGGGAGGCAAAGACCCCCCACAACAGGATCAGCAGGATCATCACGGCAAACAGGAAGATGGCCCCCAGATTGCCGAGCGCCTGCTGCAAGCTGTCGGCATTGCCGGAGACCCGCAGCTCACCGCCGGCGGGCAGCAGTGGCCGGATGGCGGCAAAGCTTTTGCTCTGCAGGGTATCGAGCACCTGCTCCATGCTCATCCCCGCCGGGGGCGAGATCTGCAGGCTGATGCTGCGCCGACCATCGGCCCGAAAGATGCTGGCCGGCCCCATGTCGTGCTCGACCCGCAGCAGCTCGCCGAGCGGCACTATGCGCCCGGACGGGGTCGCCAGCGGCACCGCCTTGAGCTCGTCCGGGTTGGCCGAGGTCTGTCCCATCAGCATGATGTCGAGCCGCTCCTCCCCGTCGAAATACTCGCCGACCCGCAGCCCGTCACCGAAGGTCTGGATGATGGCGGGCATGGGCGTGCGATCCCAGCCCACCTCGGCCAGACGCCTGTCCTGCGGCACCAGCCGCAGCTCGGGGGCGGTGAAATCGAGATCCGGCTGCGGCCTCACCTGAGCGCCCGGCAGATCCTGTTTGACGATGGCCATGGCGGCCCGCGCCGCCTGGTAGAGCTCGGCCAGATTGCCCCCCTGCAGCAGCAGGGAGATGCCGTTCTCGCTGTCAAAGCCGCCGAACAGCGACCCCTGGCCGCCAAACACCTGGGTGTCGGGGATCCCCACCAGCAGCTGCTTCATCAACAGCTGCTCCAGCACCTTGATCTGCTCCTCCTCTTTCGGCCGCACCCCGATCTGGGCGCCGCCCGGATAGCGCAGGATGTAGTAATTCTTGAGGGCCGGCTCCCGCTCCCCCTTCATGTAGGGGGCGAGGCGGGCGATCAGGGTGTCGATCACCTCCTCGCGCTGGGCCTGCAGGTTGAAACCCGGGGTGAAGTTCATCCAGACATCCACCGCATCGCGCTTCACATCCGGCAGATAGTCCATCTTCGGCAACAGGGCCCAGGTGGCCAGCGCCGGCAGGCTCATCATCAGGGTGATGACGGTCCAGCGCTGGCGGGAGGTGCCGGTCCAGCGGATCACCCGTCGGGTGGTGCCCTGCCACAGCCCCTCATAGGGATCGATCAGCCGCTCACGTCCCATCCAGCGCGCCGCCACCGCCGGCAGCACGGTGACCGCCACCAGCATGGAGACGGTCACCGCGCAGGCGATGGTCAGCGCCAGATCGGCAAACAGCTGACCCTCCACGTCGTTGAGCAGCAGCACCGGCAGGAAGATAGCGACCGTGGTCAGGGTGGAGGCTACCAGCGCGGTCCACACCCGGCTGGTGCCTTCCAGCGCCGCCTCCGCCTTGCTCAGATCCCCCCGCTCGTGGCGCCGGTAGATGCTCTCCAGCACCACGATGGCGGCATCGAGCACCATGCCCACCGCAAAGGCGATCCCCGCCAGCGAGATGACGTTGAGGGTCCGCCCCAGCACCTTGAGCAGGCAGAAGGTGAGCATGATGCTGATGGGAATGGCGATAGCGATCATCAGGGTCGCCTTGAGCTGGCGCAGAAAGACCCAGAGGATGGCGCAGGAGAGCAGCACACCAAGCCCCAGATTGGCGGTCACCATGCCCACCGCCCGGTTGATGTAGAGGGAGGCGTCGAACGACTGCTCCATGTGCAGCCCGACCGGCTCCAGCACCTCGCGGTTGAGCTCGCCCACCTTGAGCTTGATCGCCTCCAGCGCCGCCAGGGCGTTGGCACCGCTCTCCTTGAAGATCTGGGCCGCGATGGCGGTGTTGCCGTTCTGGATGCGCAGCACCGGGTTCTCTTCCCGGGCCACCCTGATTTCCGCCACATCCCGCAGGTAGATGGGCAGGCCGTCGCGCCAGTCCACCACCTTGTCTCCCAGGGTCGCCACGTCGTAGCGGCCGGCAAAGCGCAGCTTGTACTCCCAGCGACCGATGTCGAGGGTGCCGGCGGAGACGTCCCAGCCGGTGCTGGCCCGGCTGGCCAGTACCGGGATCTCCACCCCCAGTTCGGCGGCGCGGTAAGGGTCGAAGCGGATCTGGATCTGGCGCTCGTTGATCCCCTCGATGTCGACTGTCGACACCCCGGGGATCCGCTCCAGCTCCGGCTTGACCCGCGCCTCGATCAGCGCCTGGTGATCATCGATCTGCCCCTTGGCACCGGGCAACTGCTGGATGAAGAAGAAGGTAAGGGTATCGTTGCTGCTGTAGTTGTTGACGTAGGGGCCGCCAATCTTGTCCGGCAGGCCGGAGACCCGGTTCAGGCGGGAGATGACGTCGAGCTGGGCCCGCTGCATGTCGGTGCCGAGGGCAAACTCCAGGTCGATTTCGGTAAAACCGGGGAAGCTGTTGCTGGTGAGGTTCTTGAGCCCCTGCACCCCCTGCATCTCCTGTTCGATGGGGTCGGTTATCTCCGACTCCATCTCCTGGGGCGAGGCCGAGCGCCAGTCCACCGAGATGTTGAGGTGCGGGCGATCGATATCGGGAAACAGCTGGATCGGCAGCCCCCGGATGCTGAGCAGGCCCAGCAGAAAAATCAGCACGATCGAGACCGCCACCCAGATGGGGCGTTCGATCGCCGTTTTGGCGAGATTCATTCACTCTTCCTGAGTTTGTTGTTGTCGGCCATTCCGCTGGCCTTGCTTCCTGCCCCAAGGGTGAGGGGCCATTGCATTAAACTGGAATTAATCGAGGTTGTAAATGCAGGGTTAACAAACAAAAAAACCGGCCATGACGGCCGGTTTCAGGTTCAGGAGTGAGCGCTCTCTCAGGCGGCGTGCACCACCGGATTTTGCTGGGATAACCCCTCCAGCTCGCCCGGGGCAAAGTTGTCCACCTGGATCGCATCGTAGCGCAGGGCATCGGCGGCCAGCAGCTTGTCCGCCTCGTCCTTGCTCAGGATGGACTGAGACAGAGCAGCGGCCACCAGCTCCGGCAGCGCCAGTTTGCGGGGCAGTTTGCCCTCTTTCTGGGCCTGCACCAGTTTCTTCTCGTAGGGCTGCACTGCGACCATGGCCTGGAAGGCACGCTCCATCAGGCCGACCGGATCCGCCTCGTCCTTGCCCACATAGCACAGCGCCGTCAGGCGGTCGCGGAACTCGCCCGGCTTCATCATGGCCAGACAGATGGCGTGGCAACGATCGTCGGCCGGCATCTTGTAACCGACGCCGAACGGGAACACCACGCGCTTGAGCACTGCTCCCACCACCTTGTTCGGGAAGTTCTGGAAGAAACCCTCGAACGCCTTGCCAATCAGGTAGAGGTTGCGCTCCACCGCGTACTGCACGAACGGCAGATCGGAGACCATACGGCCCTGATCCTCGTAGTGCTTGAGGGTGGCGGAGGCCAGGTAGAGGTGGCTCAGCACGTCACCCAGACGGGCGGAGATCATCTCCTTGCGCTTGAGATCGCCACCCAGCATCAGCATGGAGACGTCGGCGCACAGCGCCAGCCCTTTACTCATGCGGGAGAGCTGCTTGTAGTAGCGGGCGGTTTCACCGGCTACCGGCGCGCTGTTGAACTGACCCAGGGTCAGCCCCTGGAACAGGGAACCGAAGAAGTTGCCGGCGCCGAAGGCGATGTGCTTCATCAGCAGGGCGTCAAACTTCTCGAGACCGCGCTCCACGTCAGTGTCGGCCGCCGCTTCCAGCTCGGCAAAGACGTACGGGTGGCAGCGGGTGGCGCCTTGCCCGAAGATCATCAGGTTGCGGGTCAGGATGTTGGCCCCTTCCACCGTGATGGCGACCGGAATGCCCATGTAGGCGTAGCCGGTGTAGTTTTTCGGGCCCAGCTGGATGGCGCGGCCGGCGTGGATGTCCATGGAGTCATCCATGATCTGGCGCGCCATCTCGGTCATGTGGTACTTGGAAATCGCAGTGACGATGGCTGGAGCCTGACCCAAGTCCAAGGAACCTGCGGTCATGCGACGAGCCCCTTCGAGCTGATAGGTGAGGCCGCCGATGCGGGCCAGCGCTTCCTGCACCCCTTCAAACTTGCCGATGGACATGCCGAACTGCTTGCGCACATAGGAGTAGGCGCCCACGGTGCGGCTCGCCATGTGACCGCAAGCGGTGCCCAGAGCAGGCAGCGAGATGCCGCGACCGGCGGAGAGGCACTCCACCAGCATGCGCCAGCCGCGGCCGGCGTAATCCGGGCCGCCGATGATCCAGTCGAGCGGAATGAACACATCCTTGCCGAAGGTCGGGCCGTTCAGGAACGCCAGACCCATGGGATAGTGGCGATCGCCGACGCGCACGCCGGGGTGGCTGGTTGGGATAAGCGCGCAGGTGATGCCGAGCTCTTCCTTGTCGCCCAGCAGTTTTTCCGGGTCATAGAGTTTGAACGCCAGTCCCAGCACGGTGGCGCGCGGCGCCAGGGTGATGTAGCGCTTGTTCCAGTTGAGGCGAATACCCAGCACCTCTTCACCCTTGTGCATCCCCTTGCAGACGATCCCCTTGTCAGGAATGGCGCCCGCATCGGAGCCCGCTTCCGGCCCGGTCAGGGCGAAGCAGGGCACCTCTTTGCCATTGGCCAGCCCCGGCAGCCAGAAATCTTTCTGGGCCTGGGTGCCGTAGTGCATCAGCAGCTCGCCCGGGCCTAGGGAGTTCGGCACCATGACGGTAACCGCCACGCTCAGGCTCTTGGTGGCAATGCGGGTGACGATGGTGGAGTTGGCAATCGCCGAAAATTCGCGGCCGCCGTAGGATTTCGGGATGATCAGGGAGAAGAAGCCTTCCTTCTTCAGATAGTCCCACACCGGCTCCGGCAGGTCTTTGGTTTCGTTGACGATCTTGAAGTCGTCGACCATGGCGAGCAGGGTTTCGACCTGGTTGTCGATAAAGGCCTGCTCCTCTGCGGTCAGCGTCGCCTTGCCGTAGCCGTGCAGTTTTTTCCAGTCGGGGTTGCCGCGAAACAGCTCCCCATCCCACCAGACGGAGCCGGCTTCCATGGCCTCCCGCTCGGTGGCCGACAAGGGCGGCAGTATCTTCTTGAAGATGCCGAACACCGGGCGGGTGACCACCTTTTTACGGATGGAGGGCACGCCGAGCACGACGGCTATCGCCAGCACCAGCAGGATAAGCAATGTGATCATACTCAAGTTCCTTCTATTTCACTGTTTCCGTTGATTTATTGTTGGTTGTTACACGGCCAGGGAGAGCCTGGTCGACTCCACGGGCGCCCCGACACCGGACGCCAGATAAGGAATGACGTTGCGTACCAGCCCCTCCACATCGAGCTGCTGGCCGAAATCGGCCTGGGCGATGTCGCGCAGCGCATCGGCCGAGGCCATGGTGAATACGACAGTGCCCAGGGTGAAGTGCAGCCGCCAGAACAGATCCGCCGGCGACAAGGCCGGGTTGGCCTTGGAGATGGCCTGGGTGATCCGTTGCAAAATGGGGCCGTAGTGGGCGGTGATGAAGCGGCGCAGGTGGCCCTGGCTGTCGATATAGCCACGACCCAGCAGCTGCATGAAGATAGCCGGGCCGTTGGTGCGCACCGCCACCAGCTTCATCAGCGGGTCGACAAAGCTCTCGAACACCTGCAGCAGAGTCAGCTGCTCCTGCGCCATCAGGGTATGCAGGCGTGCATCCAGCTCGGGCATGAACAGGCTCAGATAGCGATCGAGCACCGCCTGGATCAGCTCCTTCTTGGAGCCGAAGTGGTAGTTCACCGACGCCAGATTGACATCGGCCTCGCTGGTGATCAGGCGCAAAGAGGTATCGGCGAACCCCCGTTCGGCAAACAACACCTCAGCGGCATCGAGAATGCGGTTTTTGGTATCGATTTTACTCACAGGACACCTCACTTAAACGAATGTTTAAAAAGTACGTTTCACAACCTTTTGTGTCAAGAGAATGTGAACAGGTGTTAGTGAAATGTTTTTGTTGAAAATGGGGAACAAGGCGGGAACTTCACGGACGAATCGGACTCTATATCTATGCCACTGCAATTAAACATTAAGTCTCGCCCAACCTGCTTCATGCTAGTTGGGCATTTTTTTGCCCGGTAACCTCGCAGCGTGCTGGCAAACAGGCAAAAAAAACCGTCGCAGGGCGCGACGGCGGGGAAATGAGGTTGCACCATCCTGATCCAACCCATCGATGCGAGTTCAGGCTTTCATCGATGACGCCATCATGACCGCCAAGCGTGTTCAAACTTTGTCAGCCAGACCCCAATTTGTGACAAAGTATGACAAGCCACGACATGGTCTCGACCCGCCGCCTTTGCTATGCTGGCGCCTCACGCCAGAGGGGAAGATAAGATGAAGTACACGGTCGATACCCACACCCACACCGTCGCCAGCACCCACGCCTACAGCACCATTCACGACTACCTGCCCATCGCCAAGGCAAAGGGGATCAAGCTGTTCGCTACCACGGATCATGGCCCCGACATGGCCGATGCCCCCCACTTCTGGCACTTCGTCAATCTGCACGTGTTGCCACGGGTAGTCGACGGGGTCGGCATCCTGCGCGGTATCGAAGCCAACATCAAGAACATCGACGGTGAAATAGACTTCCCTGAGCGCTACGAGTCGCGGCTCGACATGATCATGGCGGGCTTTCACGAGCCGGTGTTTCCCCCCTGCGACCAGGCCACCCACACCCAGGCCATGATCAACGCCATCAGGAGCGGCCGGGTCGACATGATAAGCCACCCCGGCAATCCCGCCTTCCCCATCGATATCCAGGCCGTGGTCAAGGCAGCGGCAGAGTATCGGGTGGCGCTGGAGCTCAACAACTCCTCCTTCAGCCACTCCCGCCCGGGCAGTGAAAACAACTGCCGCGCCATCGTCGAGGCGGCGCGGGACATGGGTGCCTACCTCACCTTCGGCTCCGACTCCCACGTGGCATTCAGCCTCGGGGATTTCGAGCACTGCCACCGACTGGTCACCGAAGCCGGCTTCCCGGCAGAGCGGATCCTGGCGCGCTCCCCCCGTGCGCTGCTCGATTTTCTCGAAAGCCGCGGCCGGGCCCATATTCCGGAGTTCGCCGACCTCTGACATTGACCGTAACTCCATGAGCCCACTCATAAAACTGAGCACAGCTCATTGACTTGCCCCGCTGTTTTCGGGAATCTAGTGGCACGCCGGTATAGCTCAGTTGGTAGAGCAGCGCATTCGTAATGCGAAGGTCGTAGGTTCAACTCCTATTACCGGCACCATATAATAAAAATGGTTAGTTTCGTGATGAAGCTAACCATTTTTGTTTTTTAGGCTTTGGGTACCATATGGGGTACCACATTTAACAAGCGGTAGGACACTATTCTTAGTAACAAAAGGTCTTACGGTGGATATCACGTAGTGGTCTAATCATCCCGGACATCATTTTAGGTGGTACAGTCGCCACCCAGACCTGAGGTGTTCAATGACAAGATTGTGTCGCTCATTTACTGCCGAGTTCAAACTGGAAGCCGCATCCCTGGCGCTCTACCAAGCCTATTCCATCTCCGAATCCAGCTGTTCACTGGATATTGGCGAAACTGTGCTTCAACGCAGGGTTGAGCAACTTCTGCCCCAACTCTGTGGCACGACTCCAATCAGCAAAGCAGCTGACCCCAGAGCAGCAGAAAATCCAGGAACTAAAGCCTGCATCAACTGACTTGAACGTGAAAATGCCATTCTAAAAAAGCCACTGCTCTCTTGATAGCTGACTAACTCGAACGTTCCCTCTGATAGACCGATTAAGGGAACAAGCCCCCATCACGTGGGTCTGTTGCTCTTTCGGTATTCCAACTTCCTATTTCTATGACTATCTGGCTCATACCCGCACCATTGACCGCGAATGGGCGCAGTAAGAAAGCGTGCTGCGGCGCCTGTTCACCGAGAGTCGGGGTTCAGCCGGTAGCCGGGCCTTGATGTCGATAATGCGAGAGCTGGGGTATCAAATCGATCGATTCACAGTTCGTCGTCTAATGAAGGAGGCGGGGCTGGAATCCAAACAGCCCTTTGTTTATCACTATCTAGTTGCTCGGTCTGAATGACCGGATAGTCTCAATTAGCTGACGCCTGAGTTTGATGTTCTGCAACCGAATCAGCTGCAGTGCGGCGATACACCTAAATATGGGCCGATAATCATTCATTACTTGGCCGCGGTACTCGACCCCTCCCCCCCCCCTAGGCATGGGTTGGACAATCGCTGACACGCCCGAGAGCAGGTAATAAAAAGGCTGGAGATGGCCTATCAACAGCGGGGTTACCCGTCAGGCGCGTTGTTTCACTCCAACCAAGACAGCCAATACGGCAGCCGGTTATTCCGGTAACTACTGTGGTGCTATCGCATGACCGAGAGCATGAGTCGGCGGGAAGCGAAGCGGGATATTAGCGACTCTCTGATGAATAATTACAACTGGCGGCACCCACAACAACACAATGATGGGATACCGCCAGCAGAAGCCGAAAAGCGGCTTAACTATGTGTCCTAATGTAGTTGAACCACGACAGAGACTAGTCTCAAACCAGAATCTGGTAATGACTAGCTCTGCACAGATAACAAGAACGAAACAAGCCCGTATTTCAAAACTTGAAAATATTTCAAGCGATGTATAATGGTATAAATATGTAATCATATTGTTGGCCATAAATAACCTTGTCCATACATAATTGACTGACTCTTTGCATAGTTAAGGTGAGATATATCCTCTACTCCTTCTAAAATTATTCGGTCACTTAGGCCTTTAATTATATTGGTCAGATTAAGCTTCTTATAATAACTATCCCAAAAACTTATTTTATCAATTTTTACACCATAAATGACTCGCTGGGATATTAAATTTTTGGCAGCTGAAATTTCACTCACTTTAATATCATCCAACCAAATTCTTATCCCCATAGCAGACAGCAATTTAGTACAACTACGCAGTGAATCTCTCACCAAAAAAGTACTTGGACTACACTCGACTTCCAGGTTTATCTTGAATAAACAATGAAAGGGATATAATTCCATAATAAGCTCCATATCTGACACAAAATCTACTGGCACATTGATAAATACAGATGAAAAGTATTTAGCATCTTGTTCATTTAATTTTTGATACATCTCTAGCTGGCGTTGAAAAACTTGGAGCAGCTCATCCGTTGTTAGGCATTTAAAAAACAAATCGTTATTAACATCTATATCTTTTGATTGTGATAAGACCTCAAAAGCTAGTAAATTTCCATTGGATAGTTCTATGATAGGTTCTAGTTTCATGGTGAACTCGATACTTCTAATAGTGTAAGGGGATAAGGCTTTTTTATTCCTACTCATATTCCTGATAGGCATATCATAACCTCAATGCGTAATTTTCTTTAAAAAACCAGATTCTGCAGCAGAAAAAAGATATCCCTTCCCTGATATAGTCTTGAGGCAGCAACAATCTTCATCTATTTTTCTAAATAATCTCCTTAAATTTGATACCGCTACTACGACACTATTTTCACAAACTATTGTTTCTTTCCATGCATGCTCAAGTAATTCATCTTTTGATACCACCTCATTCTCATGCTTTAAAAAAAACCTGAGGATTGCAGCCTCTCGCTTGCCAAGCTTCATCATTCTTAAATTATCTTTATTACCTAACTTTATATAGCCCTCGGTGACATCGATTGTCATTAATTTAGAGTTATGCTCTAGTTGAATTTTTTCTCTTTCCACTGCCATATAGCGATTCCTTTTTAATGCTGCTATCACAACGACACGGCATATCCTTTTTTTTAAAGCAAAAGTCTCGCAACGCATGTACTATTACAGCACATAAAAAATATTAAAAAGTGAAAATAAAAATAATTAATGAGACATAAAAATCAATTAAATCAATCACTTACAAAGCAATGATATTAATTTTATATTTTCTTATGAAAATGTTTATAGCATATGAAAATTTAAAAAATCACCCTTCTTAATAATTAATCGCAGTTGCCATAACCTATATATGTAATGCTAGAACTATCTTCCGCTTAATCTTGGTGATCTCAAGAGAGTCTAGTTACAGTAGGTAAATTTGGTCAATTGGCCGAGAGTATTCGATGGGCAGGTCAAAAAATGTAACCTTCACTGGACGCAATACAATCCAACCTTAGCGTTATACGTTTTACTAACTGTATAGATTAAACTACCTAAAGGTACTCAATAAGCTTTCTTACACATAAAATTTCTTAATATCTGGTCTAAAACGTATCCTGAGTTTTTTATTTAAATAATTTCATTGAATGCTTTAAACTCGCTTATATACATTTACTGGTTATGATTCGCGGGAGTTGAACTTCATGAAACAAACGTTGACTATCTCTCTGAAAACGCGTGCCATCCGCTCTGTAAAGCAAAGACTGCGGATAGCCATCCCGATATCTGTATGGATAGATATCGAAGACTACGCGAAAAGGCCGATAAGCATTCCAGTCCACGGAAATAATAGTGCCTTTACCCCACATTAAATCGAACACTCTATCCCGGAGATAAAAAGGATAATTTTCAGAAACGACTTCCACGATAGGCCTTTGCATTTCATGGTAAAGGGTTGGGTAATTAACCAACCAATCTCCTTCTTCTGCACAGCGACCAGAAATATCAAAGTAGACCTTGGTGTATGGATAGTTTGGCATGAGAACCTGGATCCATTCAATCCCATCAAACCACCGATTAATTTGGTCTTTTGGTTGTTTCGCAATGATCACACCCTTACCATAAACGCAGCAAGTAACTTTATCTCCAATATCGAATGAAGTATCAGCTTGATGGGGCATAAGACAGACTCTCATAACGCAACAGTATTATTTTATGCGATCCAACAAGTATTTTCCTGTAACAATGGTTAATTTTAGGATTTATTTATATATTTATTTTTTTGTTATTCCTAATGACATGACACCTAAACAACTATTAAAAATATCAATTATTTAGGAGGAAGGGGTCTGTTCTCTAGACACTTGCTGCTGAAAAACATACTGCTTTCAAACTCTACTGGCGACAACTAACGTGAGTTTTATTGGAAAACCGATCATCATTTCTATGAACCTTTTATGCTACTGGAAGGAAATTAGCTCCGGCTAACCAAGGTACAGAGACCACAGAGTAACGGCTTTAGCGAGCGACGAAATCCCATCTTGCGAGGTGAGTACTTCCGTATCTAGGGACGGAGACCTGGTATGAATCGGTAGAATAGATGCGGAAAAACCTGAATAGATTTATAAATAACTAAACTTAAAGGCAGAATGATAGAGGGACAGAGTCTTTCGTGCGATACTCAAAATAATCTAAAAATAATGCCAAAGGAAGTGTGCATTTAAGTAGATTAAACAAGACTTCGACTTGATATTGGTGTCAGTTGATAACAGCATATACATATACTGGTTATCTCACATTGCAATTAGTCAACACCACCACAATTTACACCACTTCAAAAACCCTAATGTTCTGTCTAATATTGCCGATATACTACCTGGTAACAAAAGGTTGCTTCCCTAATAATCTAAACAACCAGGAGATCTACATGAAGAAAATAGCTGTGGCCCTTACCATAACAACCTTGGGCATATCAATAGCACATGCAACGCAGAAAATCAGTACTGGACGGATCTCTTTTGCGGGTGCAATTGTGGAAGATTCTTGCCGCGTCAACCAACAAGGGGAACAAATGCAACTCATCTGCCTTTCTGGTTCCGAACAAACAAAAGAAATTATTAATTTACATAGAATAGCTAAGCAGAGTTTCGCTACCAGTCAAGTCTCATATCAGTGGCTAAATAAGAATCATACTTTAGCTATGATTAGTATTAGCCACAAATAATGCCTCAAAGCTTGACCACAGTATTCCCGAAGCTAGACGATTCAGAATCATCAGCTCGGCGGCAAGCACATGCCACATGACAATGTCACGCAGGAGGCATTGTTGCCTCTATCAGCTAGCAAGCCATGACTTACACAGCCCCTAGTGACAACTACACTCGGGGCTTTCTTACAGGCAGACCAAATTCAGTTTTTTTGTCACACTCACATAGACCATCACGCCTTCTACCTGAGCGTTGTATTTTCTCAGAGCGATCTTCTCCGCCATTAACTGTTTGAACCTAGATATGATTGCTTCTGCCAATGAACTACGGTGATACATCGATATATTTTTCAAGTAATCCGGCCCTTCTTTACGCATCACCAGCATCGCCTAATTTCTTGGGTGTCACTTTATCCATACCCCAGCTTTCTTGTCAGGCTATCATCCTTCTGTACAATATTGGCTGATGTGTAGTGATGTGATGGACGCCCCCACCCAGCACGGTCAGTTTCATACTTAGGCTGACTGCGCTCAACTTAGGGGAGCACCACATGAACAGGCTCAAAGTAGTTGGAATCGATATTGCCAAGTCTGTTTTTCAGGTATGTGTATGAATGGCTGATGGTTCTGTTGTCTGGAATCGTAAAATATCTCGCCAGAGACTACTCCACATGATGCGCCAATTTCCACCACAAACACTGATATCTATGGGCTATGACGTAAAATTCATTCCCACACAGCATGTCAAAGCCTTTGCAAGACCCCTGAAGAATGATGCTAACGATGCATTAGCTATTTGTGAAACAGCTTGCCGACCTGGGATCCACTTCGTATCAGTTAAAACTACAGAGCCAAGGTGTTACGTAGTGCTCGCCAGCTCATAGTTGAAGTTCTGGCTAACCAACCACGGGTATTACTTGCCGAGTACGGAGTCATTATTCCAGCCTGGTTACAACGTCTTCAACAACAACGGCCAGAAGTGTGTGAAGACGGAAAAAATACGATAACCTTCATGCTTTGCCGACTACTGAGCCAGTTACGAGAAGATATGCAAATGGTCACTGAATAGATTGATGTCTTGGATAAAGAACTAGTCTGTGTTCTCAAAATGCTCAGATTTTATGCGCAGTAATTATCAGCCATCGACTGGATCTCTGACGTTGTTCATTTAAGTAGTTTTTAAGTAAATGAAAACAGTATTTTTGTAAGAATTTTGAAAAATAAAGTAAGAAGACTATTTTTAATAACTTGATGACCACGCCCTAGTGATTGAAGAAACGCTCCTACCAGGTTATTTTCTCTCTATTTCAATATTTTCGGTAATCACTGGTCTATGTACACGATCCATATCGGGATAATGCTCCCACATTCAGTCAACATGCTCAGAGCTGGTTAGTGTGTGCAGTCCAAGCATTGACGCGCCCTTGTCATGTACTGTGTAAGATGTAGCACCAAGGCAGCTCACCATTCTATATTAGAATAACAAGTATTGTTGACTGAAGCACAGCATCTCTGCATCAGTAGTGTTGTCTTGATTGTTCCTCACATAATCAGTATTTATAACATCTTATATAAATTAAGATTAATCTCCCACAAAAATGTAAATTAAAAACTCACGTAGACTTATTTTAATTATGAAGAAAGGTGAATGGTGTAACACATATATCTTCAATCACCTATAGCTATCATCAGAATAATGTTAACAATTGCACCAATATAACCATTAATAATCTCCACTCATTATTAACAATGTGATTGCATTTTCATTCCTCGCAAACCAAGATTCAGCACTATTCCATCAACTACTCTTCAACTTCCCCATCCCCAGCTTATTTAGACGAAATGTTAATACATACAACATTACTAAAAGCAAAGTCATCACATACAAGTTTGACTTCAAATTTCGTAATGTTTCTTCCATCAACATATGGTTTATTAGCGTTAATGAAAGCCCATGAAGATAGGTCACAAACTATACAAGAACTTATTCCTTGATATACGCCCACCTCCGAACCAAGAGTATTTCTATTACTATCTAGAAATAGGTGTGCAATAACCCCTCCCCACATTAAAATAGATATAATTTTGTAATATATAGAACTGTCGTTTATTTTATTAAAAATTGAGTCTATCTTAGAAGATACTAATGTATAAGGGTTTACATTTTTATTAGACTCATCTTTATTTAGATTGATACTATCTTTTAGTTGAATGATATCGTTACTATCAAGACCGAAATGCTCACTTAAATTAGCTCTTTTTGTTGTGCTAGCATCTAGTGGTTCAAGTAAGTTACTCTCTGTCAAGAAAACTTTATAGTATCGATTCCATGAAAATCCCTTTTTAACATGAGTAATAATTACATCATCTAATCCAATTCCCAAAAAAACATTCCGAATACTTTTAACTGCTACATTTAAAGAATTTGATGTTACGATTTTATTCGGCCAAGCTACATGAAGTAATGTCTCTCGTTCGACTAGTTCTGAGTCAGATTGAATCAATGAAAAAAATATAATTCTTTCAGAAAAGTTAAGCCGGCCAATAACTTTTCCTTGGTGATTAATTTCACCGGTATGGTGATTGTATTTAAAAGTATTAATATGAGTTTGGTCCATATAACCTCCTGATATAAACAATTAGGAATAATGATGTCATTAACTAAAATTATTTATACCTCAACTCACATCTCAGAAAGGGTGACTAAAATCACACTACCAACAATAAAGTTATTATTTCATAAACATCTCAAACTGTCATTATTATTACATAATAAAGTAAAAATTACACGATGTTAATTATAAAAAGCCAAGATGATATCAAAATGTAGCTTATTGGCTTTTCTAATTCATTTTTAGTGTTTAGTCCATAAGTCATATCTTAAACTGCAACATTTAAATATTTAGGCGTATCGATGTCCCCACCCCCAACGACAGACAGTGATTGAACGGGCTTTGTCTTTGCTATAAATCAGTACCTGCTTCTTAAACTATTTTTCATTTCTCCTCATGACACTCCGGACAGAACAGTAAAGAGACAAGCTGTCAGGTCCTTCATGAGTCACGCGCATCGATGAAAATATGCTCCGCATGAAATACTTCCAGATAACCTACGGGCCCATGGAAAGAGATATTTTTTGTCGTTCAGAGTGATAGTCAGGAAACCGAGGATCTTAACTACAGCAGTGATTTACCAGTCAGAAAAAACAGCCAGCATGGTAATAAAAACTGACACCAAAAATTATTATTGTCGAAGTAAATCAGTACAGGGGCGCTCGGTTTATATCGTCATACCACATTAATAGCAAATTCAGGACGAGTGCTTTGGCGATCCGTGACGGTATTGACCAATCAATTATCCAGTGGATAAAACATAGCAACAAAAATGGCCAGATACAGCCATCCTTCATGAGTTCGGATATCGGTGACCCAAGCCCTTCCGGGTTGCTCAGGATTGAACTGACTTTGCAAGTGATGAGACGAAGCAATAGGGTATTTTCCCTCTCGACATCTAGAATAGATGATACCCGACCTGAACCTTGATCGGAATGATTCATGAGACGATGCATACCATTAAAGCCGCAAGCAAGTCTAGCGTCATGCAGGTCAGCGTGGATTTTCCGGTCACCATGGACGTCACCGGATTCCAACCAGGACAGCTTAACTGCTATTGTCCACTGACCGGTTCCTGCATCCAAACATAGTAACCGCTGAGCTGCGCCTCGAGCACGCGACATTGCCAACATACCGGCCATTGTGCTCGATGTTCCCGGATAAAGGCGTACCTCAATTGGGCAGCTTTTCGAAGTACGCCACGACTTTTGTAAAATTTCCAGCTCTTAGGTTGCACGTTTGAATTCTTTTTGTAAGCAATGGTTCTCGGTTTGTGCCTCACTCAATTCAACATGCTCGCAGAAGCCGGGACCGAACTTTTTAATCCAGGCGTACAGATTATGAGCCGTGATATCCAACCGTTTGGCCACGTAAGCCAAGGCGTTACTGTGATTGGTTACTTGCTTGACAGCTTCAATATTTAATTCGTCTGGATAGTGCTTTGTGCTCATTGAAACACCTCTCTTTGCATGTGTTTGTCTCATTGCTAGGTGTCTACAAAACCGATGGCGATTAAAAACAAAATATCGTTCTCTGATGAGGTGGATGGCTACTACGCCCCAAAAAAGAATGGATTAAAAGCCATAATTACATATTAGATTGTATTTTATTAAATTTGAACGATCTCCATTAACTTTACAAATAAGGCCCATGGTAGCGTCATTCAATTGTATGAAACTGTAAATGTTGCTGTTGCATTTGCAGTTCCCACACCAATCGTGCTTTGTGTTTGATAATAACGAGCATAAAGGTCAACGTTATAATCTCCCGCCGCAGATGTCGTGCCGTAAGTAACCTGAGATCCTAACGCAACAGGAGTAATACCATCACCTTTAAGCAGTTGCACCCCAACACCGACAGCCGTAGTACCACTATCGTCAAGTTTCAATACACCCTGAGTGGCAGTGGTATTGGTCGCGACAGTTCCATTCATCGTGATCTTGATCGACGAACTCATGCTACACGTTAAAGGAATAATAAAAGGTTGCTTGGCCGTCGATGCACCAATCGCCCCCATGGTCCCTTTACGATGTTTTCCTAATGGCACAACAATATTACTCGTCTTCACCTCGCAAGCGGGTTGAACAATAGTTGTGTCACCTGAAAATCGAGGTGCAAATCCCAAATAATCTGAACCAGCCGTTCTTGAAGAATTAACTAAAATATGAGCAAGCGCATTCGCTGGATACTGTAATACCCCAGCAGAAATAGGCCCTATTTTTATCAGTTCAACAGTAATTGGATCATCATTACTCATGGTTATTGTACTGGACGCGGTTCTGGTATCGTAGGTCGTTGGATATGTAAATACGTGCCCACTTGCAGTCGTGACACGAACACCAAGACCTGCAATGTTTGTTTGATATATATTGTCAGCCCAATGGGTAGTAAATAACATTTTATATCCAATTGCATATGTACCAGCCGTACACTGTATAATTGGACCTGACGCTGGTATTGTACGCGTTGCTAATATCGAACCTATTGGGGCTGTACTTGATACTTGCACCGTACCAAATGTCGCATAACCAACTTGAGTGTCAGCCCCAGGGAAAGCACCATTCAAGCAAGATGAAGTATAGGCAAATGATGGAAACGCCAATAAGTAAGCGATAGAAAGCAATACCCACTGAGCTAATTTATTAAACATATAAGTATCCCTTGAAAAAAATATATATAGCACAAGTAGTTCTTTTCTCTTACACGCTTATACACTTTGGTGCAGCTCTTCAGTTGGTTTTATCGGCTACCGATGCAACCTAACAACCGCTTAACGGGCTTATGTACGCACTGAGCACTGAGCACTGAGCACTGAGCATTATTCATAAACCAGTCAAAAATGCCTGTATTAGTACCAACTTGGGCTTTATCTTAAGAAATGCTTCCGCGATACACTAACTACGGCAGTCCATAACAATCACTATTAATAGTAGTGTACAATGGAATCTACACATAACTTAACTTTCAATTGGTTGGATGGCATTGGCCATTGTAATTAATCACAGTTTCATCCTGTCCATACTTAGATAGTTGATAGTCTACCCTGCATTTTTTAACCGGATCATGCCCCCATTTAACATCCAGCTGCCCTTTTTCTGGCAAACCTGTTAAATATACTAACCCTTGCTCTCCAACAATAGCGGAATCAGAGCTATTACGATCAGTTGACCTAACAGAAGCACCGAAAGGAACATGACCATCATGGTAATTAAGTGTCATCAAAACGCGGTGCCCGACCCGAGAATTAAAGTTGGCCAATACTACTGCACCTTTTGTGGGGTATACCATTTTGGTTTGCATATCAACATCGACATTTTCACCGAGTGTAGCGGTGTCAAGTGCAATACGGTTACCCTTATAGGCGTTGACAAAAGGTACTATCGCATAGCCACGGCTGTCGGTTTTAACACCGACCTGATTCTGTATTGTGACATCGTCAGCTGCCGGTACTTGAATCACCGCAATACTGTCCCCCAACGTCTGCCCCAGCACTATACCATCTCGATAGGCAACGATACCGCCACGTAAACCATAATTTAGGCGATATGAATCTTGATCATAGTTATAACCAGCATTAACTGCGCCTTTCGAACCTCTATAATCCACCGCTAAATTTCCCGATGCACCTTGACCGTGATTACCATAGCTTTGTTGAGCACTGTAGTTCAGATTATTATCTGTGAGTGCAGTCCCGTTAAGTCCAACCTGTTGCAACGTCGTGCCATGTTTATCAGTTGTGATATTATAACTGGCCCACGATGAATCAAAAGCTGGGCTATCACTCCAGATACTGAATGGGATCTGTATATTAAAGGCAAGGCGTTGATCTGATGGCTGATCAAATACCGTGCGGCTATACGTATAACTCACACCATAACTTACACCAGCATAAGTCACATTATATCCGGAACTGATTGATCGCTCAGCTCCATCTTGCCCCCAATAGTCTTGCTGGCTTCCTGAAATATATAAAGAACCATAATCATAAATATTCTGACTGATATCCAACTGCAACCTTTGGCGCTTATTATGAAACAATCTAAAAAGATCATCACCCTGAACACGCCCTAACTCATTAGCCTCTTGGAAGCTGTAATAACCTTCTGTAGAGTACCTATAGGCGGCCAAGGTAAATGTAGTACCAGTGCTTTGCATACCTTTTGAGTATTGCGCTCGATAAGATTGCCCATTTTTTTTAGTATCATCATATAAGGTTGATTTAGCATAGGTAACATCCAGAGAAATGGAGCCTAGTTCACCGAAGCCAAGCCCCAAGCCAACGACTGTGGATAAATAATTATTAGCCCCTATTATCCCACCATAAGTCGTCATGCCATATGGTAAGCCATAAATGGCTGTCGCTTGACCAAATGTTGGTTCATTTGCATCTGAATATGATGAACGATATTGTCCTGCAGTCAGAGAGTACTTAAGGTTACCTTCCCGTTGCATAATCGGCACAGCAGCAAAAGGTTGAACAAAAGTATGCTCACTACCATCAGACTCTAAAATAGTAACCAGCAAGTTACCACTTGCGGAGGTCGGATATAAGTCTTGTATTACGAATGCACCAGGAGAAACATAGTCCTGATAAATTATATAGCCATTTTGTCTAATTGTAACTTGAGCATTGCTGCGAGCAATCCCACGGATCGTTGGAGCAAATCCACGCATACTATCAGGCAACATGTTTTCATCGCTAGCAAGTTGGACACCTCTGAATTGGATGCTATCAAAAACATCTGATGGTGTATAACTGTCGCCAAAAGTAAGTTGTGACCTCAACGTGTGGATATCACGTTGCAAATAGGTATTAATGCTATCCCAATTAGATCTATTACTATTTCCATAGTAAAGATTATCATTGTTGGTATTGTTATCTTGTTGGCCAGAAAAATTGGTATGACTGTAGGTCGAGTAGTTTCTCAAACGCCAAGCCCCAAAGTTCAGGCCACTCTGCATATTAATATAAAAATCATCATTATTCCCGCCGCTATGTTTATATTCAGTATGACCTCCCGTCATACTGTAATTTAACAGCGCAGCGTCCACACCTTGATCCCATAGTTTAGGGTCGACCCGACCTTGTGCCTGCCTATCAATGGCGGCTTGAGGTATGCTGATATCTAGTTGCAACTTTTGCACATTGAACTTTGTCGTGGCAAATGGAACATAATTACCAATATTTACCACAGGATCGTTGTGAACCGTCTTCTTAAAATTTGGAAAGGCCTCAATTTTCACACCTAAGTTCGCATAATCATCGGGGGTTAACTGTGGCCACAAGTCTCCATTTTGGTCAAAATCAAAAGCAACATCACGCATATCTATCAAGGCACCATTAAGATAGACAGCAACATGATAAGTGCCAGGAATTATTTTATTAGGGTTATTAAATAAACTTAGATCCACATTTTTCAAGTTGCTCTGACCATCAATCTCTAATGCATTAGGATTGAAATACTCTTGTCCAGTCACTGTAAAACTCGAACAAAAACTAAAAGCCAATAAATATAAAAAATGGCAAAAACTTGGCAACATCGAATGGAAAAAGAGTATACCTTTACATCTCCACGAAAGAGGATCTTGCTCTAGTATCTTATCTAATATATTCATACCATCTACCTTGATCAGCACTACCAGACCGTCACATTTCTTTATATAGAGTGATAGTGAAGTTAATCACTCATAATGATTTTTATAAATTATAATGTCTTCTCTTGCAGCGGACTCATGCCACCATAATCATTGATAGTTTGCCAACTAACTTTTATTACATCGCTAGATACTGGAAGTGGATAACTCTCACTCATTTTAGGTGAAATCATATGCATGCCATCTATCTCTTTCCCTGCGACTTTTAAACTATGAAAAGATATAAAGTACGGCGTTGGGTTGTTTATCTTTAAAACATTTCCGAGACGAGAAAACTCAATTTTCTTGAAGCTTTCCACAGACTTTCCAGGTAAATTAGTAGGTCTATAGAAAAGTTTAATCCTCGATTTTATAATAACTTGTAACAGATTATCATCTTGTGTTGTGCTGTCCAATGCTGGTATAGATTTTACATTTAACCAAAAGACAGACTCACGGTCGTTAGGCAAATTATGACCTGTATATACAATACGAAGAATATTCTCGTCACCAGGGTCCATTCTAAATAGTGGTGGGGTGACAATAAATGGAACCTTCCCTGCTGAGGATTTCTCGCCAGCGTCAATCCATGATTGAATCAGATAAACTCCATCATTTCCGGCGTTTTTAATTGAAATAGAGGTTTCTTTTTTCTCTGCGTTATAAATGACCCTAGTTCCTCCAATAACAGGTCCGGCAGTTACCAACATCGGCGCCATCAGAAGGGAGGCAGTAAAAGCACTGGATAAAAACCATGTTTTCAATTTCATACACGCCATCCATATACATATAAAAAGGAATCCCGTTTAAATCCCACTAAAAGTGAAGAATTAAAAATCGCCATCCTTGGCAACAAATAGAACTCATTATTCTTATAAAAGCCTGCTTTAAATTAATTTATTGATAGTTAAGAGTAAACTGAGTAACACCGTTAGCCGGACCTGTGGTAACACTTGCTAATGTAGAAACATAGCGAGCGACAAAGTTAAGACTATTACTGCCTGCTGCCAAGGGATATACCATTGACTCAGAGTATAATGGAATAGCTGTACCCACTTTATCTGCAATTTCAATCCCAACACCTGTCGCAACGCCAGCATCCTGAGTCAGCTTCAGCAGATTGCTATTATTACTATCAGCAGTACCATCAAATTTAACCGTCGTACCTGTCACCGTAGCCGGGCAGGAGGTTAGGTTCAGCTGGAATCCGGTCGGTGAAGACTTCTTCCCAGCCGCACCATCCAGGCTAGATTTCGAAACTTTACCCAAATTAACTGTCAAATTCTGGGAACCCGTATCAATGGTACAGGTTTCATCGGTAATCTCACCGATAAAATTGACAGTGCCATCTGCTGCATTTGCAGCATTCATTACACCAAAGAGAGCTACACCAGCAACAAAGAAGGATGTTTTATTAATTTTCATATTGACCTCTACTACGACTTGCAACTTGGGAACACGTACAACTCTTGCAAATTCGCTTCTGGAATTTAAATCCAAATAGCATGCAGCACATAAGTTATGCGTTTTTGTTTAACATTCCACATGGAGACTAATAGCCACCAAGATAATATATTGTTCAACTTTAAGTGTATCTCTGTTCCTTTTTAAGATCCCTCTAGGAAGTTACTGATGACTTTACACTAGCACATTAAATTTATGTTTTGGTGCAATACTCACCCCTAAACAAAAAATAAATAACCCAATTTATCAATGCATTAGCTGGTTTTCTAAATAAATAAATAACACCATATTTATAATTTTATATTTTTATAATTTATGATGCCAGATATCGGTATTTGTGAGTCTGGTGTTACAATGAAATCCTTTTTTAAAATGTACTTAGATAGCCCGAGATTATCATGATGTGGTGAATGCCCTTCTCAAGGCAGTCAGCAGGTACAGGACCAGATTCGGCTACCAACTGCTAGGTGACCATCTAGGCACAGATTGTGTGACTTGGCTTGATCGTGGGGTCTGGATGGTGAGCTGTGATCCAGCCACTAAACAAGGAGATGGGGTAGCTACTTGGGAGGTAGGTGAGCGAAGTGCCGATACGTCTACCGTAGATAAGGAAGGGTTCCACGTGTCCAACGATGTCGATACGATGCCCCTTGAAACCACAGGTGGTGAACTCGCCGGTTTACGGATGTTTGCCGGGCACCTTGATGGTGATGTGTTTGGCCATTTAACACCTCCGGCTTCGTTTCAAAATGGTGGGTTACAACGCTGGCCTCCGGGTTGATACTGATAAACGCTAGGGCTTGTGGGTGATACTGGTAGAGTCGCGCCAGTTCGGCACGAAACGTCTCGACGTTTTGCGCAATCACATGGTTGGTATCACCCTCTGCATAGGTAAAGGCCTCTAGCTTCTCCGTGTCACTCCAGATACCGAAGAACCAGGAGTCCTCCTCGCTGTCGTATTGCTGCCAGCCCTGAACCAGCAGTGTCCGGTCGTAGTAGTAGCGGTCTGCCTGATGGCCACCTCGGTCTATGCGGCAACCGGTCACTGTGAGTTCAAGCAGGGTGCGGCTGTGTGGCCCGCAATACCAGGAGCCATTATTTTTAGTGTGGTATTGTGGTTGAGCTGTCCGATTGCAGCGGATATATGCTGAATGGCCAGTGTGTTGTAACCATGCAAGTCATGCATGGTGGAATTCCTAGCCCCTCGGAGTGAGGGGCTCTATGGGTTGTGGGGATGATGGTCTAAAGCGATTGCTTGAAGCGGATGATGTCTCGCTGATAGCGATGGCAGTGGCAGTGGCAGTGGCAGTGGCAGTGGCAAATCATCCGCTCGGCAGCAGCCTACAGCAACACCGTGGTCACGGTGCGGGGTAAGACCTGATTTACCCCTTCCCAGTTATCTAGGTTCAGCGTGCAGGAACACACCAGACTAGCCAACTGTGCATCGAGCTTGTGGGTCAGCTCTACCTCGATATGGGTTCGTAGCCCAGCAATAACGGCCTCTGGTGACATTGCTGATACTGTCGGGACTACTCCAATCCGGCGCGTCGTTACTGCCGTGGTTAACGTAGGCTCCGACAATTACCCGTTGCCACTCACCTACCGGTTAACTCGTTGCATTACAGGCACAGTGAAAGCGGGCGAAGTTAATCTCATATAGCTGGTGTTCACGCATATCCCGTGGACTGACAAAAAGCGTGGTTTTGTGCAGCTCCAGGGGGGCGCGACCAACGGGCCGCCAATACGCCTCCCTTCCACATCGTGGGCATAGGCAAAGCCCGGCAGCATCAACTACTGACTGATGAGCTTGACAAACCCCGGATGGGCGCACATGGCCTCCGCGATGGCTGTTTGGCTAATGCGAAGGTTGGGGGTTCGACTCCTCTTACCGGCACCAATCACGCAAACAACAACGCCGCATATCTTATGCGGCGTTGTTGTTTATAGGATGTCCGGGCTCTGCTGCATTGGGCTGGCAGGCTTGAACCGGCTCAAGCCTGCAAACCTCCCAGTTCATAGCAGCAACAGATTGTCCTGCCGATTGGAAGCAGTCACCAGCACAGGGATGGACTTGGAGGTCGGGGTAAACGAGCCCGCCCCTATGCTGTCAATGGGCACCAGCGGGTTGGTCTCCGGATAGTAGGCCGCGATGTTGCCACGCGGGATCTCGTAGATCACCACCACAAAACCGGTCACGCTACGCTCGCGCCCGTCGTTGCAGATGGCCGCCATGTCGACCCGCTCCCCTTCGGCAAAGCCAAGCTGGCGAGCATCCGCCTCGTTCATGAACACCACGTTGCG
Organism: Aeromonas sp. V90_14; assembly: GCF_029967615.1. Taxonomy (NCBI): domain Bacteria; kingdom Pseudomonadati; phylum Pseudomonadota; class Gammaproteobacteria; order Aeromonadales; family Aeromonadaceae; genus Aeromonas; species Aeromonas sp. V90_14. The sequence goes on from NZ_JASCAS010000007.1 coordinate 268,252, forward strand.
CTGGCCCTTGATACCGCGATAACGGTCATCCATGCCATAGATGGTGGTGTTGTACTGATCGTGAGAGCGCAGGCTCTGCAGCAGCAACACCGGCTGATCCACCATCTGCTCGGCATGGCGGGTACACTCCGGCAGCACTGATTGCGGCAGGGTGCTGGCACGAAACTCGGCCTGGCCGCTGGCGGTATTCCAAATCAGCAGCGCTGCGGAGTTATCGAGATGAAAACCGCACGGCTGCTGGATGCGGGCATTGAAATCGGCAAAGCCGGCGATGGTCTGCTCGATGAGATCGCGGATGCGGCCATAGTCATCGCGCAGGGCCAGCCAGTCGACCCGCTCGCTGCCCACAGTGGCATGAGCCATCCGCGCAACTATATCAGTCTCGGAGAGGCAGAGCGGCGACACCGGCTCGGCTGCGCCGGTCGAGGCGTGCACCATGCTGAAGGTGTCCTCCACCGTGATCTTCTGGTTGCCGCTGCGCTGGATATCGAGCTCGGTGCGGCCAAGGCAGGGCAGGATCAGCGCCGCCTTGCCCACCTGCAGGTGGCTGCGGTTGAGCTTGGTACTGATCTGCACGTTGAGCTCGGCTTTTTTCATCGCCCCGTAGGTGAAGTCGGTATCGGGCGCCGCTGCCGCCAGGTTGCCACCCAGGCAAATAAGTACCTTGCTATTGCCCTCGTCCAGCGCCTTGAGCGCCTCGTAAACGTTGTGGCCGCGGGCCCGTGGCAGGCTCACCTGCAGGTGACGCTCAAGCCGGTCGATAAAGGCGGCAGTGGGCTTTTCGTTGATCCCCATGGTGCGGTTGCCCTGCACGTTGCTGTGGCCCCGTACCGGACAGAGACCCGCCCCCGGCTTGCCAATCTGGCCGCGCATCAGGTGCAGGTTGACGATTTCACGGATGGTATCGACCGAATGCAGATGCTGGGTCACCCCCATGGCCCAGCAGCTGATAATGCGCTGGCTGGCGGCAAACACCCGGGCGGCCTGCACGCTCTCGGCGCGAGTCAAGCCGGACTGCTGCTCGATCGCCGCCCAGTCGGTGGCACGCACCTGCGCTTCGTACTCGGCAAAGTGGCGGGTATGGCGGGCGATAAAATCGCGATCCACCGCCTCTGGCGCCTCTTCCAGGATGTACTTGGCCATGCCACGCATGGCGGCCATGTCGCCACCCAGTTTCGGCGTCAGGTACTGGTGGCTGATGGTGGTGGCCGCCGGGGTCAGCAGCTCGAGCGGGCTCTGCGGGCTGGCGAAGCGCTCCAGCGCCACCTCTTTCAAGTTGTTGAAGCTGACGATCTTGCAGCCGCCGCGCGCCGCCTGGCGCAGGGCATTCATCATGCGCGGGTGGTTGGTACCCGGATTCTGGCCATAAACGAACACCGCATCGGCCTGGTCGAAGTCATCCAGCACCACAGTCCCCTTGCCGATGCCGACCGACTGGATCAGCGCCACCCCGCTCGCCTCGTGGCACATGTTGGAGCAGTCGGGGAAGTTGTTGGTGCCAAACAGGCGGCCAAACAGCTGATAAAGATAAGAAGCCTCGTTGCTGGCACGCCCCGAGGTGTAGAACTCCACCTCGTCCGGGCTATTCAGCCCCTTGAGGGTGTCGGCAATCAGGGCGAAGGCATCGTCCCAGCTTACCGGCTCGTAGTGATCGGTCGCCGGGTTGTAGCGCATCGGCTCGGTCAGTCGTCCCTGATACTCGAGCCAGTAGTCACTCTGGGTGGCCAGCTGGCGCACCGAGTGGGCCGCGAAAAACTCGGCCCCCACCGTCTTGCCGGTGGATTCCCAGGCCACCGCCTTGGCGCCGTTTTCACAAAACTGGAAGGTGCCGTGGTCGTTGTCCCCCCAGGCACAGCCCGGGCAGTCGAAGCCGTCGGTCTGGTTGACCCGCAGCAGGTTCTTGATGTTCTGACGGGTCTTCTGGCTGCGCAGCACCTGTTTCATGGTGGATTGCAGGGACGAAAAACCGCCGGCTTTGGCGGGCTTTTCAATATGACTCATGGCACTCTCCGATGGGATCCGCCGGGCGATAGCTCGAATAGCTGACCGGGGCATCAAACTTGGGAATATGAACGACGTTGAGGTTGTATTTGAAGGCCAGCCTGACCGCCAGCTGGCTGGGCGATGCCAGACAGATAAGATGACGGGCGCCGAAGCGGGCGGCTTTTTGCACCAGCTCGCTGCCACAGCGGCTGGTCACCACCAGGGTGTCGCACGCACTTTGCTGACGCAGCAGCAGGCCAATCAGCTTGTCGAGGGCATTATGGCGCCCGATATCTTCCCGGCAATGCAGGATCCGCCCCTCGGCATCCAGCGCCAGCGCCGCATGCAGGGCGCCGTGTTGCTGACCCTTGAGCTGCCACTGGGCAATCTGCGGGCGCAGCCCCGCCAGCAAGACCCCATCCGGCGGCGGCGTCAGTGGCAATACCGGCAGTGCGGGCAGCGCCTGCTCCACCGCCGCCACGCCGCAGATGCCGCAACCGGTCGCCCCGGTCAGCCGGCGCTTGTGCCGGGCCAGGGCAGCCAGGGAGCGGTTGGCGATGGTGATGTCGAGCACCATCCCCTGCTCGGCTGGCGCGATCTGGATGTCATGGACCTCGTGGTTGTGCCGGATGATCCCCTCGCCAAACAGAAAGCCGACGGCAAAGTCGTCGAGATCGTCCGGGGTCGCCATCATCACCGCATGGTTGATGCCATTGATGTTGATGGCGATGGCTACCTCTTCCACCAGATGATCCAGTGCGGGCGAGGCAGGCAAATTGACGGGGATGTCGACGGGCGTGTAGGCAGGCATGCAGGTTGGCCTAAAAATGCAAACTGCATTCAAGTTTAGAGAGGCGGCAGACGCAAAACCAATGAAATAAATCTATATGGCAATAGAGTTGTTCTATTGACGGCGTTTTTTCAATTGATTAATTTTTAGGTTCATCCTCGCCTCCCCAATGATCATGAACATCAAGCAGCTGCACTATTTCCACGAACTGGCCAAACACCAGCATTTTGCCAGGGCGGCCAAGGCCTGCCACATCACCCAGCCGACCCTCTCGGCCAGCATCACGGCGCTGGAGAAGAACCTCGGCACCGATCTGGTGGTGCGCACCAGCCAGTTCGTCGCCCTCACCGAAGCGGGCGAGCTGGTGCGCCAGTATGCCGAGCGGATGCTGCTGGAGCAGGAGGCGCTCAAGCAGGAGCTGGCGCTGTTTCATGGCGAGCTCTCCGGCACCCTGCGCATCGGCATCGTGCCCCAGTCCAATGTCGACATCATGCCGCTCATCGCCCGCTGCAAGCAGCGCTACCCCGACATCGTCATCCGTCTCTCGGTGCTCAGCAACGAAGCCCTGCTGTCACAGCTGGAGCTGCACCAGTGCGATATCGGGCTGGGGTTTGACGAGCCGCTCACCGGCGCCGCCAGACAGACCTTCCACCTCTATCCCCAGGGCAACAACCAGATGGCCGTGCTGATGAACCGCGACGAGGCGGATCAGCGCCTCCCCGGCGATGAGCTGACCCTGACGGCACTGCAGCAGCAGCCGCTGGTACTGCCCAGCCGCACCATGCAGTTTCGCAAGTATCTGGACCGCGCCGCCGAGCGGGCCGGCATCCGGCTTGACGTGGTGCTGGAAACCGACTCCCTGTTTCACCTGGTGAGTGCCGTGCGCCACCGGCTGGGCTGGGCCATCGTCAGTGCCGGCCTCGCCCGATCCGCCAGCAAGCTCTCGGATCTGGTCTGCCTGCCGCTGGCGCCGCAACGCGACATCGGCCATACCGCCTTCATCACCCGCCAACACAGCATCACCCCCGCCATGCGCGCCTTCCTCGAACTGGTGCAAGAGGCAGACGCCCCCCTTGAAAAATAAGGTGACGCCAACAAACACTCTGCTTTTTTATATTTCTGCCACGACCAAAGGTGGCAGAAATATATACCTTCCCACTAAAAAAACCGCGCCGTGGTTAAAGAGAAGAGATAAACCCTCAGAAAAATGATTGCTGCAATGAGGTAAATAACTGACAACTTAATCCCTATCCAGACTCCTTAAAATAGTTATTCCTCATTGAGAATGACTTTAAACAGGAGATAAACACCTCGTGATTAACAGACAAACAAAGTTCTCAAACAAGTCCAATTTAAATATTTAAAGCGGTTATTTCATCTTTATTTAAAAGTTATTTGTGAAGCACCACACAATAACGACTTTTCCTCCCGTTCCCCATTTCCTCATATTGATGGCGATCAAGAATGATCATACCGTCTGGTCGGTATGATTGGGCCATGAACATCGAAACCCAACATAGAAAAAAAGACCCTGTACGTCTTTATCGACAACTGCTGGAATCGGCCGCCACCATCGCCGGCCGGGACGGTATCGCCGCCCTGTCGTTGAACGCCGTTGCCTTTGAGGCCGGGGTGAGCAAGGGGGGCTTGCTGCACCACTTCCCCAACAAGCAGGCGCTGATCTTTGCCCTGTTTGCGCGCCTGCTGGCCATCATGGAAGAGGCCATCTCAGCACTGATGGCGGCAGACAAGACCGCCTACGGCCGCTTTACCCGTGCTTACCTGCACTATCTTTCCGCTCCTGAATTGACGGATACCCAGGAGAGCCGCCAGCTGATGGTGCTCTCGTTGGCCATGCCGGATGAGCCGGTGCTGCGACAATGCTGGCGTGACTGGATGCTGGCGCATCTGGCGCAAGGGGATGAGCTGGATAATGGCCATATCGGCACCCTGGTACGTTATGCCGCAGACGGCATCTGGCTATCGGAATTGACCGAGGGGCGCACCATGAGCACCGAGCACCGTCAGGCGCTGGTCAAGACCCTGCATAATATGACGCTCCCCACGTGAAGCTGATGGATTGAGGCCGAGATGCGCTACCACATCAATGCCCGCTTCATTTATGACGCGACCGATGGTTCCCTGACTCAGCGGGAAAGCGTTGAGCCGGACAGCCAATTATCCATCACCGCCAATGCGCTGTTTTATTTTTTCTTGCGAAATACCGGGATCGTCAGCCGCGAGGAAGTGCTTAAAAAAGTCTGGGACGATAACGGATTAACCTCATCAAACAGCAACCTCAACCAATACCTGAGCATATTGCGCAAGGCTTTTCGCCACTACGATATCGATAATATCATCATCACGGTGTCACGCGGTTATTTGCAGCTCAATCCCGAGGTCATCATCGAGCCTATTGAAAATGCGCCCGCACCGTCCATTGAAATAGTGCCTTCGCCCTCCACGGTGACCGCCGCCGAGCCGGCATTCGACCCTGCCGAATGGCCACTTCCCCTCCCCCCCCGTTCACGCGGCATCTGCTGGTACATCACAGGGGGCTGCATGCTCGCGTTTGCCCTCATGCTGCTGGCATTTGGTCTGTTGAATGGCCGTGAGCCGCGCCCCGTCACCCTGACCGGGATCCCCAACAGCCAGTGCGAATTGCTGGCCAGCGACGAGATGCTGCGCTCGGTCAGCGCCACGACCTACGGTGAGCATTTCGAACAGGTGCGCCAGCGTTTGAACATCAGCTGCAAACCGGGCGAGCGTTTTCTGTTTTTCTACGGGGACAGACTGGAAACCAACGGCCTGGGCCGGGTATTTCTTGCCCACTGCGCCATGCACGAAGACAACCCGTTCAGCTACTGCGACAACTATTTCTACTACTCCTGGAAGCCGTGATGAGACTTGCGCCGCGTCCCTTCTTTCTCTTCTCCTGCACCCTGTTCCTCGCCGCGGCACTCTATGCCTGCTACCAGCTGCCCAGCGAAAATGATGGCGTCATGAGCTGCGCCACCAAAGGCATCATGCGCTTTGAGGACATGAACAAAGAGAACGTCAACGGCAACATCCACTTCAATTTCGGCCGCCAGGGGAAAGGCTCCATGGTGGTTGAAGGCTATACAGATTCGGCCGCAGGCTGGCTCTACCTCCAGCGCTACGTCACGTTTACCTACAGCAGCAACCGGGTCTCCGCCACCGAGCGTCAGTACCGCATCAACAAATGGGAAGCGAGCGCCTCCTCCATCGATCAATCGCCGGACGTGATCTTCGACTACTTCATGCGCGAGATGTCCGACAGTCACGATGGGCTGTTTCTGAGTGCCCAGCGGCTCAATCAGCAGGCCATACTGCTGAGCTCCATCAACTCGCCGCTCTGGATCTGCACCCTCAAATCCGGCAGCGAACTGAACTAGTCCCGACAATACGGCGAATGCCCCGCCCCAAGCGTCGATGACGCGCACATATCGCCCTGCCTCGACCAGCTGACTCGCGCAAGCCCCTGATGACTCTGCCCTCATGCGGCCTTTCCGCCTGTTTGCCCTGAAGGCTATGCCGTGGTGATTGCCTGCCCCCCCCTTCTCCCGACTGCACATCCGTGCCGACAAGACGCCCCTTGCGCATCACCAGGCAAGACCGGCACCTGCTACTTTTCCAGCCCGTCCCATCCACTCTCGCGCCGGCATCCACATGACTCACACCCCGCTCTCAATGCAACCTCATCCCGTCTGACCCGCCCTCATCGCCCTTATCTCTTCTTCCCGTCACACCCGGCTCACTTTTTACATTTAGCATCGCCGGCAAAACATGAGCTCCGCCACAGTTAGCAGCTGGCCAAATTACCTCTCGGCCCCCATTGCCCAACAACCCATTAACATCAGCCAACGATCTTTTCCCGGGCCTGAATTCGGCCTTATGCAAGGCGAAAACAGCCTCGTGGTCGCAGCATAAATAGATAAATACGGCTTATAAAAATCATAAATCCAGAACAACAAACTAAATATCTCAATTTTACAGATTCAAATTCCACAAATACTGCCAATACCTATAGTGGCGATTGAACGCCGCAACCGTGGCTCAACGCCGTGACACGGACGGAGTTCCTTAACCACACCACACAATCTGTTCTGAGGAGATCACCATGGGTGACGCATTGGGGCTTATCGAAACCAAAGGTCTGGTGGCCTGCATTGAAGCCGCGGATGCCATGTGCAAATCCGCCAACGTGGAGCTGATCAGCTATGAAAACATCGGCTCCGGCCTGGTCACCGTCATGGTGAAGGGGGATGTCGGCGCGGTGAAAGCGGCGGTGGATTCCGGCGTGGAGTCGGCACAGCGCATCGGTGAAGTGGTGACCTCGCTGGTCATCGCCCGTCCGCACAACGACATCAACAAAATCGTCATTAAACACAAGGCTTGAGGCCGGGAGATCGCAAATGGGTGATGCATTGGGTTTGATTGAAACCAAAGGCCTGGTGGCCTGCATTGAAGCGGCGGATGCCATGTGCAAAGCCGCCAACGTCGAGCTGATCGGCTATGAGAACGTCGGCTCTGGCCTGGTCACCGCCATGGTGAAAGGCGACGTAGGGGCCGTGAAAGCCGCGGTGGACTCCGGCGTGGAATCCGCACAGCGCATCGGTGAAGTGGTGACCTCGCTGGTCATCGCCCGTCCGCACAACG